>NZ_JTLD01000012.1 GCF_000798815.1 Alistipes sp. ZOR0009
CCTTTTTTTGTTTATTCCCCTAACGGAAGGCTTCCCCTGAGCTCTGTGTCCTAATTCTTCCAGCCCGCTCCACGCGGCGCTGCCGGCCGCCCAAGGCGCTTCGGGGAGTTGGTATGGTTGGCGCCCTTTTCGGGTAAAATGGGGTCGTTTTACGGTGAATTTAGCTTTCTATCTTTCCCCCTTTGGTACTACATCCTCGAATTTGGCGCATGCGGCCGGAGGCCGTACCGAACCCAGCTTAGCGAGGACGCTAAGCCGAGCGGTGGTGGCCTCTGCGCAAGTTGAAAGAGCTAGAGGGAAGTTGCAAGAGGTTCTGCGCAGGTTGCAAGAGCTAGAGGGAAGTTGCAAGAGGCTCTGCGCAGGTTGCAAGAGCTAGAGGGAAGTTGCAAGAGCCTCTGCGCAAGTTGCAAGAGCTCGTGGAGAAGTTGCAAGAGCTTCTGCGCAAGTTGCAAGAGCTCGTGGAGAAGTTGCGAGAGCTTCTGCGCAGGTTGCAAGAGCTCGTGGAGAAGTTGCAAGAGTCTCTGCGCAAGTTGCAAGAGTTCGTGGAGAAGTTGCGAGAGCTTCTGCGCAAGTTGCAAGAGCTTGTGGGAAATGGCAAGACTATCTGTTAATAGCCAAAGGCGCTTAGGTGCTGGCCTATCATCTTTGTAAAATCTGAACTGGCTGTTTTTATGAGCTAAGTTAGCTTGCCAGCGAAGTGGCGATGAAGCGTAACGATTGTGTTTTTTAGGTTGCTGCGTAGAACTTCCGAAATGTCACTTTCTGTTATATAGAATTCGGAGTGGTTATTTTGAATATACAGGCGGAGGACTTTAAAGTATTCTTCGGGTTGATTTGGGGAGAACTTGATGTAGATATGATCGAGGTGAAGATTGATGCTACAAAAAAAGAGGCAGGATGTGTCGTGCGTTGACCATATTTCGAAGCTGGCTTCGGTGTTTTTGGTGATGCAGCGAGGCTGAACAATGGTGCTAAGATTTGTTTTTATGTCGTTGTAAAAGGATTCTAGTGTTTGGCTCATGGCTTTCTTTTTTTTATTAAACACTATTGGCGTTTTAAGGGTTTACTGGAGCACGGAATTTTTATTGGTGGGAGAATATGTCTATAGAGCAAATCCGAGTTAAAAGCTGCGTGAATTCTACCCTATACAGGAACAGAACCATCGATGTATTTTCCATCTTTATCACTATAATGGGGCTATAGAACCATGATTGTAGCCATAAATATGAAGCTAGGATGAGCTTTAATGGGGTATAAGGAACGGATAATGCTAGATTGGTTGTGTGCGACATTGATAAAAAGAAAAGCCGAGAATTCCTCGGCTTTTTATGTATTGTATCTGCTTACTGGTTGGCTAGCTCCCATACGGTGAAGTAGGTAAACGTGGAAATGCGTTCGAGGCGCTTAAAGTTTATTTTTTGAACCTCATCGGCAGGAGTGTGATAGTCGTCGTGCATCCCGGTTGTAATGACAATTGCCGAGATATCTTTATTTACAAAGGAGGCATGGTCGGATCCGCCACTCCAAAGCAGCATTTCGAACGGAGCTATTTCTTTCCAGATGTCTATCTTAGCTCTTTTGGCCGATCGGTTTAGAACTTTTTGCAGGGTTAGCGTATCTCCAAATGTAAGCGGATAGGCGTACATGTCCGAATCGGAGTGGGATTCATCCGTTCTGCCGACCATATCGAGGTTAACAACCGCTTTTATTTTGCTTAGTGGGAAAAAGGGATTCTGTGCCATATACTGCGATCCCAATAACCCCATTTCTTCGCCTGTAAATGCGGCAAAAAGGATGCTTCTTTTAGGTTGGATTCCCTTACTCTTTGCTTTGGCAAAAAGCCTGGAGATTTCCATTATGGCAGAGGTTCCTGAGCCGTTATCGTCGGCACCATTACAAACTGAATCGGCATTCGCATTTTCTTTTTGGGCTACTGGCTTTACTCCTATATGATCGAAATGGGCGCTTACGACTATGGCCTCCCCATTTGGGTCGGTCCCCTCGAGCTTGGCCACCACGTTGGCTACCTTCTTAAAGGTTACCTTCTCGGGCGAAATTGTTCCGTTCACTAGAATGGTATTCCCGATGATGGCTTTGCTGGTGTTGGATAGATTATCGAGCGTATTGCTGGCAAAAAGTTTTTTTAGAAGGAAGCTGTCGGTTATGCTTAAGGTGATGCTGGGATGCGTAGAGATGAATTTTAGGACATTTGAGAAGTAAATATTTGACGAAAAGGGAATCTTTTCGCCATTTCGTCCTAATGTTATGGTATCGCCAGGGGTATTTGTAAAGGTAACTTTAGCTGCTGTGAGATTAAGGCGCGCCTTATTATACTCGACCATCTTTTTTATGGGAAGCACCAGCATGTACGAGCTTATTGAACTATTTGTTGCGAGCTGCTTTTCGATCTCCAAGATGCCCTCTTCGAAGGATGTGGCTACAATAACCTTTGTATAAAGCTTGCCTTTTAGCGAGTCCGATGCGCCGATAAATGGAATAATGGGGCTGTCGGTAATACTTTTGCCGGTGGCAATAATAATGTCTTTAAGGGGGGATAGCGCTTCGCCAGACTCCTTAATCGTGAGCTGATGGTTGCTAGGAAAGGTGGAGGAGGCAAGGTAAAAGCTTTCGAAGTAGGGATTTTCCTTCTCGTTCGAAACTCCTTTTAGTCCGTGCTCCTTAAACTTATTGGCAATGTAGCTTGCCGCCACTTCCTGCTCCTTACTTCCCGTTGCTCGCCCTTTTAGGCTGTCGGACGAAAGAAAGGTTAGGTCTCTTTTCAGACTTTCGGCCGAAGCCTTTTGCTTGTAGGGGATGCTTTGCGAAAAAGTTAGGGCGGAGAAGGATAGTAAATAGACGAGCAAAGATGCTTTTTTTATCATAAATAGGTTAGTTTAATGGGTTGGGGTACTAAATGCTGCAGATTAAGTATCCATTGGATAGTAAATGTAGCAGATAATTTTTTCCGAGGATGATTTTAGTTAGCGATTATCAAAAAAAAGCGCCTCGAAATTAACTTTCCAAGCGCTTTGTGTATAGCTAAGGTTGCTTACTTAAACTTGAAGGATACTGCAACCATATTGGAGTTTAATCCATCAGACCGGTTGTAGTGTCCGTAACGAATTTCAAGCGCATTGAAGAACTTCATTCCAAGGATGCCATCAGCCGATGTAAACCTTACGTTTAACCCAAAATATTGGCTATCAAACTTAGATAAGTCGTAATCGCTGGTGTAGAATGGTTCGTCTATGGTGTGTACCTTATAGGGGGCAAAATATTTGGCAGCAGATTGCTGGTAGTATCTTCCAAAAGGCGAAATGGAGAAGAAAGGGGTTAGCTTAACCGGCATTTCGAGCTCAAAAGTATTTGCCTTGATGCCCCAGTCGTCCCAATAGTACCTATAGAAACCTTTTAAAATAATACGATCACCAGCAAAGTAGCTTGCTTTTACGCCTACGGGAACCTTATACCGGCTATCCGGAAGATTCTCATAGTTCTCGAAGTTGTTGTTAAAGTAGACCCGCTGATACCGTGTGGCAAGCAGCCCATGCTGGTAGGCTAAGTCTAGTAGTATGGCCAGCTGTAGCCGCGTGGTTACAATCTGAGAAAAGATTAGCGATGCGTTGTACGATGTGCGCGGTTCGTGCTTGATAGGGGTTGGATCTTCCTCTGATCCCGAACCGTAAGGTTTTATCCCTCCATAGCCCGACTCCCTCAGCTCTTTGGGGATGATAACTCGCCACTCATCAAAGTATCCTGAAAGCTTAACGGCAAGCTCCCTATTGTTATCCTTCGAAAATTTTGCAAACGATATGGTTGCACCCTTCGATTCGTAGTCGAACTCGTGGGAGTAGGCCAGGTTGGCGCCGATTTGAAAGTGCTTCAGCTCATTTTTGAGGCTGTACGATAGCGATGGGTAGATATGGTTATCGCTGCGCGAGGCTCTAGAGTAAACCGACGAGGAGGCTCCTGTTTGGGGAGTAGTCGGGTTGATGCTTGAAGCTTTCGAAACGGGGCCGCTCTTTAGTAGGTTGGATTTTTTCTCGAACTCATCGTTATCGTCATCTGTGGTGCCGCCCGAAGGAAGCTTTCCGCCCCTCCATCCGTCAATCATATCCGACGATGCGGAGGTATAGTGGTCGATACCCACGTCCAAAGAAAAAGTATGCAGCTTATGCTTGCTTCTTTTTGATAGATTTAGGTTGATGACATTCGAGAAGTTGGTGAGCTCCTCTGTGCCCACACCTCCCGTAACTGCCGAGTGGTTTCCGTTCTGCGAGTAGTACCCAGATACAAAGTTAACCTCGTCGAATTTAAGAGGGGTAGATTTGTAGCTGCTGGTATCCTTGTTCGCTTGTCCAAAGGCCATTAAAGCCGAAAGGTAAATCCCCAATAGGGATAAGGTGATTTTCTTCATAAACCTTAGCTGCTAAAATTTGGGCTAGTTGCAGCCGCAACCTCCACCTGTTTTTCCTCCGTTTGCACCCGATGCTCCCTCGCGATACATCAAGAAATTGCTCTCCAGCAGCTGTACTCGGCGTGCTGAAAGCTCCATCTCGGAGTCGTTAAGGTACATCTTTTGGTACTCCTTGACTGTTGCACAGGAGGGGAGCAGCAATACTAGCAGCAGCACTACTCCTAATCCGATCGATTTTTTTCGTCTCATCCTATTTGTATTAATGATGATGGGCAGCCAGAGGGCTGCTAACTGATTCTAACGTTACTGGAACAAAAAAGCTGATTTTCGTCGGTAATTATAATACAGGCAATGTCTCTCATTTGGTTGATAAGGTTTAATCCAACCTTTACCCCCATTACCGTTACGGGTGTAGCCATGGCGTCGGCCAGCTCTGCCGATGTGGTAATTATCGTAACGCTTTTTATACCAGATACCGGAAATCCTGTTTTGGGATCAATGGTATGCGAATATCTCTTTCCATCTATAACTGCGAATTTCTCGTAGTTTCCAGATGTTGCTACCGAGGCGTTATCAATCTTGAAAGAGGAGAAGGACTCATCTGCCAGATCGGGATTGGCAACCCCGATTGTCCAGGAGTCTCCGTTGGGCTGTTTCCCCCAAACGGTTAGGTCTCCAGAGGCGTTAACCACACCGCTAGCGACCCCATTTTTTTGCATAACCAGCTTTGCCCTGTCGGCAGCATAGCCTTTGCCTATTCCACCAAAGCCAATTCTCATCCCGCTCTTTTTCAGGAACACGGTACACCTCTCGTTATCGAGAATCACATTTTTGTAGCTGATTAGAGACACCGACTGCTTGGCGACTTTAGGGTCGGGTAGCGAAGTCATCTTTGTATCGAAGTTCCAGAACCGCTTATCTAGCGAGCCGTAGGTTATATCGAAAGCTCCCTGTGTAAGAGCCGAAATTCTAACGGATCGGCTGATTAAATCGAAGACCTCCCGATCTACAGCAACTGGTGCTATGCCAGCGTTCTGGTTAATGCGGTTGGTTTGGCTGCTATCCTTAAAGGTGGTTAGCAGCTCTTCGATGCGCTGTATCTCCGTTACGGCTTCATCAATACGTTCGTTTGCCCAAAGCTCGTCTGCGGCAACAACGCTTATTTCAAAGCGGTTGCCCATAAGCTTCATTGCACGCGAGAAAAGTTGAAGTTCGTGGGGACTACTCATCGGCTACTTAGCCTTAATTTGTTCTATAAAGCTGTCGGGCTGGATTCCGTTGTTGCCCTCCCATGTTTTAAGAACTTTACCATCTGCATCGAGCAGCAGGGTAAGCGGAAAGATGCCCTTGGGGTTGTACCTTTCGGCCAAGGCTTCGTTTTGGGTGATTTGGGCCTTGCTTAGCTGGTTCTTCTTTAATCGGGGGAAGTCGGCATTGATAAGCACTAGGTTTTGCTTTGCAAAATCTTGGAATACGGATGCTTCGAATACATCCCGATGGAGCTTAATGCAGGGGCCACACCAGTCCGATCCCGAGAAGTTTAGAAGAATTAGCTTGTTCTCCTGCTTGGCCTGCTGTTTAGCCTGTTCAAAATCGTTTGTCCAAATAGAAGCTGCCGATAGTACGGCAGAAATTACAAATGCGGTAATGATGTTCATACGCTGCTTTTGATAATAGCGATACGCTGTTTTCCTTAGTTAACAAATTTCCCCACCTTCAGTTTGCAAACGTGACAAATAGTTTTGTTAAAACCATTTAATGCTTTGTTAAAGCTCCTAATTTGAATGTAAGGTAGAATTGCTGATTTAAGTAACAGGAATATAGGCTGGTAGTAGTATAACCTATTTGTTTAGTAGGGAAAAAGAAAAAGCCCCTAGAATTTCTAGAGGCTTTTGGTAGTAGCGGGGACAGGACTCGAACCTGTGACCTTTGGGTTATGAGCCCAACGAGCTGCCAACTGCTCCACCCCGCAATGTTATATCTTTAGATTACTATCTTTCTTTTCTTAAATGTTTGGCAAAGGTAACTTTCGCAGCGTACACTTCCAAGCCAATTAGTCTTAAATGTCTCTCCATAAATAAGAAAGCCTGATAAATTGCTTTATCAGGCTTTTAGTAGCGGGGACAGGACTCGAACCTGTGACCTTTGGGTTATGAGCCCAACGAGCTGCCAACTGCTCCACCCCGCAATGTTATATCTTTAGATCGTTATCTGCGTTTCTCAATTGCTCTGCAAAAGTAATGCTTTATTTTAAAACTGCAAGGGCTAACCAAAAAATATATCCATTTAATTTTAGGAGACTCCGCTCGATTTATTGAAAATGATGTTTTAAATTCGTAGAAAAATAAACTTTGCCGTATGCCATTAGTATTTAAACCTGTTGATATCAGCCTAGAGGAGAAGGAGTGCCGTAAGGACTACTTCGATCGTCACACGCCCTTTGTTGTTTGCGAAAAGGAGACGAAAAGAAATGAGAAGTTTAAGGTGAAGGTTACCCTTGGCGATCAGTATACCCATCCCGACGATTACGATCACTACATTAGCACCGTTCAGCTTTGGAATAGGGAGACGCTTTTGGCCCAGGTATTCTTTACTCCTGGTGCGCTGGGAAACCAGCCCGGGCATGTGGAGGTTGACTTTTACGTTGTTCCGAAGATGACCATGAACCTAACTGCTATGGCCGTATGTACCAAGCATGGTTTTTGGGAGAGTGAAACCGTAGATGTTAAGGTTGTAGATTAACATCAACAAGAAGCTATAGTATAAGCCGATGGGAGGCATTCGTTGCTGGCCTGTCGGCTTTTTATACGTACTTACCTTAATTCTTATATATTTGTGGTCTCCAATAACAAAGAATAATGGCCGAAAGCAAAAAGAAGAAGCTTATAACAAAGCTACACCATAAGTACCGTTTAAGTATCTACAACGATTCGAACTTGGAGGAGGTTTGGTTCCTTCGTCTTTCGAGAATGAACGTGCTGCTCGTTTTTGGATCACTTCTTATACTGATCATCTTTGGGGTGACCATCCTCATCTCTTTTACCCCGCTTCGCGAGTTTATTCCTGGATATCCCGATAAAAACACCCGAAAGAACATCGTTGCCAATGCGCTTAAGGTCGATTCGCTCGAGCGCGAGCTGGTTATGTGGCAGCGCCATCTGGATAACGTAAACCGGGTGCTTTCTGGTCGGCCAACAGAGGTTATTGAGAGCAAGCCCGATACGACTAAGAAGTATAAGAACTTAAAGCTGGGGCGGTCGAAGGAGGATTCGTTGCTAAGAGCCAAGGTTGAGGCCGAGGAGAAGTATAAGCTCTCCGTGTTTAACGACAATAAAAAGCCTCAAGGTATAGCAGGGGTAAGGTTCTTTACGCCTGCAAAGGGTAAGATACTAAAACCCTACAATGCGCAGGCAGGACAGCTGGGTGTCACCTTGTCTGTTGCGCCAAACGAGCTGGTACTTGCCTCGCTCGAGGGTACCGTTGTCGATGCCGGATGGAGTATGGAAAATGGGTACAGCATCATCATACAGCATAGTGGTAATGTGGTGACTGTTTATAAATATAATTCACGAGTCCTTAAAAAGATAGGCGAAAAGGTACGTGCAGGGGAGGCCATTGCCGTGGTAGGAACTAAAGGTGAGCAAAAGAATACAGCGCTGCTGCTCTTTGAACTTTGGTACAACGGCGTGCCCATTAATCCGCAGCAGTACGTTATTTTCTAGAAGATGAGCAAAAAAGGAATTGCAATTTTAGGCTCTACCGGCTCTATTGGCACGCAAGCGTTAGAGGTGGTAGAGGCTAATCCTGATTTATTTGAAGTAGAGGTGCTAACGGCCAACAACAGCGTAGAGCTGCTTGTTCAGCAGGCCATCAAGTTTCAGCCCAACGCCGTGGTAATTGGCAACGAGGCAAAGTACCAGCAGGTGGCCGACGCCTTAAGCAGCTACCCCATAAAGGTGTATGCCGGGAGTAAGGCCATAGAGCAGGTGGTGGAGATGGACACTATTGATACGGTACTTACCGCAATGGTTGGCTACTCTGGCCTAATGCCAACCATCAACGCCATCAAATCAAAGAAAAAGATAGCTCTTGCCAACAAGGAGACCTTAGTGGTGGCCGGAGAGCTGGTTATGGGGTTAGCCGACGAGTATCGGGTTCCGATAATACCTGTCGATTCGGAGCACTCCGCCATATTTCAGTGCCTAGTTGGGGAGATGAGCCCCATTGAGAAGATTCTGCTAACGGCATCTGGAGGCCCATTCCTTCATACCCATATTGATGAGCTGAAAAATGTGACCGTTGATGATGCCCTAAAGCATCCCAACTGGAGCATGGGGGCTAAAATAACCATCGATTCGGCTTCGATGATGAATAAGGGCTTTGAGGTGATTGAGGCTAAGTGGCTTTTCGATGTGAAGCCCGAGCAGATTGAGGTGGTGGTACATCCGCAGTCTATCGTACACTCCATGGTGCAGTTCCAGGACTCCTCCATTAAAGCGCAAATGGGATTACCAGACATGAAGCTGCCCATACAGTATGCCTTTACCTTTCCCCAGCGTTTGCATACCGATTTCAAGCGGTTAGATTTTAGGGATTACCAAACGCTCACCTTTTTGGAGCCCGACATCAACAAATTCCGGAACCTTGGGTTTGCCTTTGAGGCAATGCGACGAGGTGGAAACATGGCCTGCATCCTGAATGCGGCCAACGAGGTGGTGGTCGATGCCTTCCTAAAGCGTAAGGTCGGATTCCTTCAGATGTCCGACATTATTGAGCAGGTAATGCAGAAAGCTACCTTTATAGAAAAACCAACCCTTGCCGACTACTGCGACAGCGATGCAGAGTGCAGGCAAATTGCTATATCGTTAATTCAGTAAAAAATGGAAATACTTGTTAGAGTAGCACAGCTACTTTTAAGCCTTTCGATTCTGGTGCTTCTGCACGAATTTGGCCACTTCTTTTTCGCGAAGCTTTTTAAGACGCGGGTGGAGAAGTTTTACCTCTTCTTTAACCCTTGGTTCGAGCTGTTTAAAATTAAAAAGGGCGAAACCGAGTATGGGGTAGGTTGGCTTCCACTTGGTGGCTACGTAAAGATCTCGGGAATGATAGACGAGAGCATGGATAAGGAGCAGATGAAGCAACCTGCCCAGCCTTGGGAATTCCGCTCTAAGCCATCGTGGCAGCGCCTGCTAATCATGATTGGTGGTGTTTTGGTAAACTTCCTTCTGGCTCTGTTTATCTACATTGCCGTTTTGTACACTTGGGGCGAGGAGTATATTGCCAACAAGGATGCCAAGTACGGTATTCAGGCCGACAGCTTAGCCCAACGAATTGGCTTCCGCAACGGCGATAAGATTATCTCTTTGGATGGAAAACCGTTGGAAAATGTAGCCACCCTACAGGCCGACATTATTTTTAATGAGGTAAAGAACGTAAAGGTGGAGCGTAATGGCCAGCAGGTAGATGTGCCTATTGCCAGCAAGTTCGTACCCGAGATTTTGAACGCTAAGGGGATGTTTGCCCCTCGCGTGGTGTATAAAGTTGGCGATGTAGCCAAGGATATGCCAGCTAAGGCGGCTGGCGTGCAGGTGGGAGACGTATTTATCTCTGCCGACACCACCAAAATGACCTTTGTTGATGAGTTTCGCTCGTACTTCCAAGCCCACAAGGAGAAGGTAGTTGCAGTTACGCTTCTTCGTGGTAAGGATACCGTAAAAATAAACGTAAAACCCAATGGCGATGGCCTTATTGGTACCATGCTCGACTTCGATCAGTTTAAGATTAGCAAGATAGAGTATGGCTTCTGGGAGTCTATTCCTGCTGGTATAAGCCACGGAATCGACAAGGGGGCTAACTACCTAAAGCAGCTAAAGCTGATCTTCTCGCCAGAAACCAAAGCTTACGAGTCGTTGGGTGGCTTTATTGCCATAGGGAAGATTTTTCCTGGAACATGGGACTGGTACGCATTCTGGAATATGACTGCTTTCCTATCCATCATCTTGGCAATAATGAATATTCTTCCTATTCCTGCTTTAGACGGGGGACATGTTATGTTCCTGCTTTACGAAATGGTTACTCGCCGCAAGCCTAGCGAAAAATTCATGGAATATGCGCAGATTGTTGGAATGGTAATTCTGTTTTCGCTACTAATTTATGCCAATGGTAATGATATCGTAAAGCTATTTCGTTAACTTTATGCATTATCTCAACTGTTGAGCCATGAATATATTTAAAACATTAATTATTGCCCTTACCCTGCTGGCTGTAACAGCCGGCTGTAATAAAAAGAAAAGTAGCTCATCTTCACTACCTAACCCTGCTGGTGCCATCTGCGATGTGCTGGTGGTGCTCAACGAGGAGAGCTGGAAGGCTGAGCTTGGTAAAACATACAAGGAGGTACTGGAAGACCAGTACCCCTACCTTCCTCAGGCCGAACCATCCTTTAAGGTTAACCACGTAACCAAGGATGTTTTTGCCAGTACGGCTCAAAAATACCGTAATCTGATCATCAATAAGTTTGGTGCAGAGTACAAGGAGCCAAAGTTCATCATCCAAAAGGATGTGTATGCATCCTCACAGGTGGTGATAACCGTTCAGGCGCCAAGTCCACAGGAGGCTGCCATTTACGTAAAGGAAAACGGGGCGCGCCTTCGCGAGATCTTCGATCAGACCGAGAAGGATCGCTATGCTGCTGTCGTTAAATCTTCTGCTTTGGCTGAGCTTACCGCCGCTGTAAAGGAAAAATTCGGGTTTGAGCTCTTTTTCCCCAGCGGATATGCGCTTCGTACCAGCAAGCCCAACTTCATGTGGCTTTCGTTGGAGACCAACTACTCCAGCCAAGGGCTGCTTATTTTCACCTCGCCCTATAAAAGCGAGCGCGACCTCTCCGATAAGGGTATTATTGCCGTTACCGACGAGCTGATGAAGCAGTATGTGCCCGGGCCAAGCGAAGGAAGCTACATGATTACCGAGAATATGGTTCCGCCAAAAGCCGAAAAGGTGACCTACAAGGGGCGCGAGTGGGTTCGCATGCGCGGCTACTGGGATGTGGAGAAGGAATTTATGGGCGGACCGTTTATCAGCTATAGCACCCTAATTAAGGAAAAGAACGAGGTGCTTACCATTAGAGCTTACGTGTATTCTCCTAAAAAGGATAAGCGCAAGCCGCTGCTTCAAACCGAAGCCATCATCTTTAATTTGGATTTGGATGGAAAGTAAGCCCGAACGATTTGGTGGTATGATTACCCGCGAGCAGATGGAGGATGCCCTGCTCCGCGAGGAGATTGTTGCCGATGTTGCTCGTCAGCTCGAAAAGGATTTTGGCATGTGGGGCATGGCTATCACCTTTAGCCACGACATCTCAAATGCCTACGAGGAGCTATACGGGCAGGTTTTTCATCATATTACCGAGCTTTCGGCTAGGGATACCAGCATCCTGAAAAATCTGCTTTACCAAATAGACATCAGCGCGGCAAAAATGTTGCGCCAGCCTATTAACGGTACGGTGGAGGAGGAGCTCTCGCATAAGATAATAGAGCGCGAGCTGCAAAAGGTGCTTTTACGACGGTTTTACAAGTAAAACATACAATGCCGAGCTTAGTCTCGGCATTTTTTTTGGCTGTAGGCGCCCCTTGGGACTACCTAAACAGGAGGTTTTTCGTTTTTATTTTGTGCTTAGGGACTCTTTTTTTGGTAGTAAGGCTTACTCTATTTCGCTCTACTACCAGCTTATTTCTGAGGAGAGTCCATAAAAAGAGGTCAATTTGAACTATTTTGCCCCTATTATTCATATTTTTTTGAAAAACAATAGCAGGTTGCTATTGCAGGAATAAAAAATGGCAGTACTTTTGTGCCCGGAGAGGTGGCAGAGTGGTCGATTGCGGCGGTCTTGAAAACCGTTGAGGGTCAAACCTCCGGGGGTTCGAATCCCTCCCTCTCCGCAGAAGTTGCCGAGCATTGTCTCGGCATTTTTTTTACCCCTACGCTAAGCCTACGTCGCTTTAGCCAAAGTAGGGTAGCCTTACCTACCTTTGGGCAGCAAATAAATCCGAACAATTCACCATATTTTTTTGGCAGGCCGATGGCTCTGGATGCTCATAGGCTTCCCGCTTACGGTATGTCTGTTTTCCTCCTTGTCCAGATTTTTTCCCTTTTTTTATCCCATTAACCGCTCTTGTTGCCCGTCGATTCTCAGAAAACGGAATCCCTATTATTCATTATTTTTTTAAAAACAATAGCCGGAAGCTATTGCAGGGAACAAAAATGGCAGTACTTTTGTCCTCGGAGAGGTGGCAGAGTGGTCGATTGCGGCGGTCTTGAAAACCGTTGAGGGTCAAACCTCCGGGGGTTCGAATCCCTCCCTCTCCGCAGACATTTTCGGTAAAAGATTAAACCCTGTAGAAGTAATATCTGCAGGGTTTTGTTTTTTGCTAAAGCTGTATTTGCTTTCGGCTATCGGCTTGTAATGCCATTCTCATAGCCGCTTTACAAGGTTTAGGTTTAGCGGCTGCGGTTTAGCCCGTAAAAAGTAGCGAGCAGCTATATTTCCGAAAGTATTCATTTTGTTTCTTCTCTTTATAAGCGTAGTAATGCAGGGAAAAGGGGAGCCTTCTTTAGCCGAAAAAGAGGTTACCCTTTTCGGAGTAACCTCTTCAATAAAACAGGATTTAGTATCAAGGAATGCATATAGGGTTATAAGCAAATTCGGATATCTTCTTTCAGCTGGGTAGTGGCATAACGGGTAGCCTATTCAATTTTTTTGCCTTCGTTATCCAGTATCACCTCCATCTTCGATTTATCCGCATTCGACGAAATGACTACTTTGGTAATTTGGCGAGCTTCGTTATACCAAACTTCGTCGATTTGATAGCTCTCCGCCAACTTTTTTATTGCCGATTGCACGTTCTCGTTAAGCTGATTTACGTCTATCCTTTTGAATTCATCCACCTTCTTGGTTGTTGTATCCTGCTTTGCTAGAGACGGAATTTCTGTACTAGCAAGGAAAGGCTGGTGTGCCGATATGCTTGCAATGGCAAAGTTTGCCGCAAGCAAAACCAATGTGATAATCGTAATTCTCTTCATAATTGTGTGTTTTAATAGTTAGTATGACTTTGTAAATGCATTTACATTAAAATATGATTCAAATTCTATACAATATACCTGCAGCAGCGGCTGTAAATGTAGAAAGTGGTAGCAACCAGTTTTTTACGGCATTGTAAATATACTGCTGAACGGCAAAGGTATGTTGAGGTTATTGCAGCAGTAGGGGAAAAAGCTCCCCTGTTTTCCTCAAATGGCTGTTTGGCGGATGGGATGGTAGGGTGAGCAAAGCCTGCTGCTTTTTGCGGCTGGCACAATCTATTTTTGGGGGAGGAAAGAATGCCTTTATCGAAGGTTTAGCCCATGGCTGCCCTGCTTACGTAGTCTCGCAAAAAGAAGAAAGAGGAGCAACGCCTTGCCACTCCTCTTTCAGATACCGCCCACCACCAATCACTGCGGTATTGCGGCAGCGTTGTTATTCAAATCAGACATTTTCTTTTATATCAGCTAAGGTTTACAAGTTTCACGTCTATTCTAAAGGTGTTCATAGGGTTTATGTACATCTTTAGCACCACCGACTTATAGCCATTCATCGAGATATGCACCGTGTAGCTGCCCGGTTCTAGGGTATGGCAAATAAACACCCCGTTTTTGGTGGTTATTTTGATGCATACTGGCTTTTCCTTGATGTTGGCTATTGGTACCTTTTCTTCTACCAGCTGCTGGTAGATGCTTCCATCTTCGTCCCTAAATATCTCCGTTTTGGCGCAAACCATTGGTTGGCTATCGGTGTCGGTAATGCTTGCCATAACCGACCACTTTCGGCTGGCAGGCTTACGCTTATTCTCTAGCAGCCCGCTGATGTAGCTTGCCTCCTCGGGAAACTCGCGCGAGAACGACGGAATCAGGATCTTTAGGTCGTCGAACACCCTGCGGTAGGCAGCCTCCATCTCGTTAACTATGGCAACCGACATGGTGTACTTCCGCTTATGGTCGTTTTTCTCGTTGAGCAGCATCCGATAGCCCTTAGATCTATCATCTAGGTTTTTAAAGTTCTCCTCTTGGTAGAAGTAGTCTTTTAAATCGGTCTTAATCGGTTTTATTAGGGTTACCAGCTCCTCCGCAAAGGTGGCAAGCGCTGGCTGAGTCATGTTCTTCAGGTCGTTCCTGCCCTGCTTCACCATGGTGGTGATTTTAGGTTTTTTTCCATGTGGGCGTAGGCCAGCAGCTTCTCGCTGGCAAAGCGTACCTCCTCTACAAGCCCTGCTCGTAGTGGTCCAAACAACCCTTTGCTCGAGTAGCGCTCCAAGATGAGCTCCGGAAGCTTTTCCTCCAACGCGAGGTTTCTGTTTTGTAGCGTTTCCTTAACTTTTATGACTCCGGCATGCGTCAGTAGCTCGGGAGTTCTTGCAAGGCATTGATCGATGTCCATTGCCTTTGAATAGGAGTTAAAAAGATCATCACCGACCATAATATAGATGGTTTAAATTTATTTCTATCTGATTTTTATAACATTGCTTAGTAAAAATAAAAATTAGAAAAGAGAAATTCAAAATGGAGATTAGCCCTTCAAATTGGATGTGCAATTTTTTGAACAACTTTTGTGGATAACGTGGCGTGGTTTCAAATCGTAATTGCAGCTTTCTCGGAATCTTTCGATATGTAACTTTAGGGTTGGCTCAATTTTTAATGTGTTACCAATTGTTGGTGTTAAAACAAAAAATATTCCCGACAGTACTACCGTTATTCCCAGCCCATCAATCGTTATTCCCGTAGTGGCAAACAGTATTCCCGTCGCGTCAAACATCTATCTCCAGCTGGCAAGCCTGTTTTTTTTGAGGCTAATCGGGCTAAAAAAGGCGAATATTTATGAATTATTAACGTTTAAATGCAATTTTCTTATTATTAAGCCAGCCTTTTTGGCTGTCAGGTGGCAAAAGCGGGCAGCCTAACGGCATTTCCTTCAGCTCTAACGCTACTCCCCGCTGGTTAAACGGCGTTTCCTAAATGCCAATCGGAGTATGGCGGCTTGCCCAACGGCATATCCCGAAGGGCAAGCTGCGTTGCGGTTCTTCCAGCCTTCGCTTTTTTTGAGGTCAGCTTGGCTTTTGGCGGAGCCAACGGTAGGCTTTTAGACGTTGGGGCTGCTCCTCCCGATTCCATCTCCTTTTTCCCCCCGTTCGTCGCCCTTTTATGGCTGCTTGTCGAATTTATCTTGAGCCGATTTGCTAAAAATTCCATTTTTGTTGCTGAAATTAGGTTGGTATGCAGAAATCATGGCTCAAAAACATGCAAAAACTTAACGTTAATTAGAGGTCGGCGGGAGCTAACCAAGCATTAATACTCAGGAAACTATTTATATTGCCAAAGTTTCCATAGTATATTAAGTTTATGACTGAAGAGAGAAAAGAGTTGATTAATAAGATAATGGGATTATTCACGAAGTACGGCATTCGTAGCATTACTACGAACGATATTGCCCGAGAGCTGGGTATTTCCAAGAAAACACTTTACGAGTACTTCAAGGATAAGTCCGAGATAGTGGAGTGTTCGCTCAACTTAATTTATGAAAATAGGCTGAAACAGTTCGAAGAGATTAAGCAGAAGAAGCTAAATGCCATTGAGTCGTTGCTTGAGATCTACCAGCTCGTTACCGAGATGATTAAGACCACGAGTCCGACGCTGGAGCACGACCTCCGCAAGTACTATCCCGAGACCTTTACTAAGGTATACGGAAAGGGGAAGGAGATGCTTTACAAAATGCATGTCGAGAACATACGCCAGGGGCAGGCAGAGGGGCTGTTTAGGGATGTAGATCCCGATATCATTGCCCGGTTGGTATGCCACCGAGCGCAAACCTTCATGCTGGAGGTTTTTAGCACCGAGGAGATATACTCGGGCAAGATTCACCGCGAGCTGTTCCTGTACCATCTCTTTGGGATGTGCAGCGAGAAGGGGTATGCGATAGTTGCCAGCCAAATGGATAAGTTTAATGCAAGTACTACAACACAAAATTGAGGGCCATGAAATCAAAACGTTTACACTACACCAACAAGATTGCCGAGGTTTTCATGAAATTCGGTATCAGCACGCTTACCGTTGATGAGATTGCCGAAAAAATTGGCGTTACCAAAAAAACCCTATATAACTACTTCGAAAGCAAGCAGCAGATGGTAGAAAGTTTTCTGGACTACATTTCGATGAAGCAGAAGACCGAGATATCCAGCGTGCTGTCTAAAAATATGAACCCGATAGAGACGCTGGTTGCCATCACCAAATCGATTTACAACCTATCGCAAACCTACCATAAGCGGTTGGAGGCTGATATTATGCCCAAGTACCAGGAGAATCTGCAGAATATCATCTTTAAAAGAAGGGGAGAATTATTAGATTTTATAAGCTTTAACATCAACAAAGGGGTTCATCTTGGGTTATTTGAGAACGATTTGGATGTGGACCTAACCAGCAAGTACTACCTCTTCGAAATGGAGAATCTGTTCCTGTCTCAGTACCGGTTTATGCCGCTAATAAAGGGCGAGAACGAGATAGACCAGCTTCTCTACTACCAGCTTAAGGGGGTTTGTACGCCAAGTGGTCAGGTTTTGCTCCGAAATTCGATAAATTTTAGGGTTAACCTAGAAAAACAAGCGTAAATATAGATATCCAGCCGACTCGAAAGGGGCGGTGCATACAAAGAAAACAGAGAATTAAATGAAACAGGTTACCACACTCTTAGCCCTGGCGTGCTTGCTGGTGGGTAAGGGCGCCTTTTCGGCGGATAACGAGGCAAAAAAAATGCAGCTGAGCCTTAAGCAGGCGCAGGAGTATGCCATGGAGAATTCCTTGACGGTTAAGGATGGTCTCTACGATTTGGATATTGCACAGAAGAAGATTTGGGAATCGACAGCCATCGGTTTGCCCCAGGCAGAGGCAAAGCTGATGTACAACCACAATCCTGGATCTATACCAACAATTCAATTTGGGAACGATTTGGTTCCTGTTGGCGTTAAGAACTCTACCAACGTTACCGCAACGGTTTCGCAGCTGATCTTTAGCGGTTCCTACATTGTTGGGCTGCAGGCTTCGAAAACCTACAAGGAGATGGTGGCGCAGACGCTGGAAAAAACCAGAATCGATCTTCGCGAATCGGTTGCTCAGAGCTACTACCTTGTTTTGCTGATGTCGGAAACCAGCGCCGTTTTAAAGGACAACCTAACCAACCTTCAAAAAACGCTTTTCGATACCGAAAAAATGTTGGAGAAGGGGTTTGCCGAGTCTACCTCGGTCGATCAGCTTAAGATTGCGGTAAACGACCTGCTGCTTTCGCTATCTACCACCCATAACCAGGAGCAGGTGGCGCGTCGCCTGCTAAACTACCAGCTGGGGCTAACCCTCGATTCTGAGATTGAGCTTACCGATAAGCTGGAGAACATTGCCCTAAGCTTTAACCGTGATCGAATTATCGAAACCCCTTTCGATATCTCGAAGAACATCAACTATAACATGGCCGAGACACAGGAAAAGGTGAAGAAGCTGCTTTATAGGTTGGAGCTTACCAGCTACCTGCCAACCGTTGCAGGCTTTTACCAGTTTCAGAAGCCGCTTCCTGCTCCTCCCGTAAACTTTCAGCCAGTTAACATGCTAGGTCTTAGCGTTACGCTACCTATTTTTAGCAGCGGTGAGCGCTACTCTAAGGTGGGACAGGCTAAGCTTGCTCTTAACAAGGCGCAGCTGGCCAAGGAGCAGGCCACACGTGGGCTCAACATGGAGTACCTCCAATCTCGCGATGACTTTAATACCGCGTGGGACAAGTACCTAAATAGCAAGAGCAGCCTTGCCCTAGCGCAAAAGGTGCTCCGCGAGGTTACCATTAAGTTTAACAACGGTTTGGCAACCAGCATGGATGTTACCCAAGCTAACGATAAGCTGCTCCAATCGGTTGGCAACCTGTACAGCGCAGAGTTCGACATGCTTAAGGCTAAGCTACACCTCGATAAGGTTACCAGCAATTTATAGTACCGTAAAATAAAACAAACCAGTATATGAGAACAGGATTACTATCAGCGGCCGTTATCGTTCTACTGCTTTCGGGATGCTCCCAAAAGCCCGATGCTGAGAAGATTCGCGCAAAGATTACCGAGCTAAAGGGAGAATCTTTTAAAATAGAAAAGGAAATTAGCGATTTGGAGAAGCAGCTTGCCGAGCTGGGAACCAAAACTGGTGCCGGCTTGATACCTGTGCAGGTTAAGGAGGTTAACCCCGAAAACTTTAACCACTACCTCGAGCTTAGCGCAATGGTTGAGGCCGAGAATGATGCGATGGTTAGCCCCGAGGCATCCGGACAAATTAGAAAGATACTAGTAACCAAAGGCCAGTCGGTTAGAGCAGGGCAGCCGCTAGTGCGCCTTACCACCGAGATTATGGACAACTCCATCATGGAGGTGAAGAATCAGCTGAGCCTAGCTAAGGATATTTACGAGAAGCAGAAGGCTCTTTGGGATCAGAAGATTGGTTCTGAGGTGCAGTACCTTCAGGCAAAGAATAACAAGGAGGCAATGGAGCGTAAGCTGGCCACCCTACGTTCGCAGCTAAACCTTTCTACCATCAACGCAGCATTTAGCGGCGTGGTTGATGATATTTTTCAAAAGGAGGGAGAGCTTGCCACTCCTGGTAAGCCTGTACTTCACCTGGTTAACCCTTCATCGATAAAAATTAAGGCAGAAGCCTCTGAAAGCTTTATCGGAAAAATAAAGAAGGGCCAAATGGTGGAGGTTCGCTTCCCTTCAAATCCGGATATCAAGCTGAACCTACCCATTCAGCGTGTAGGTAATGTGGTAGACATGCAGACTCGTACCTTCCCGATAGAGGTTAGCTACAGCGGCAACGGAAGCCATATCCTTCCCAACCAGATGGCCTCCATCGTGCTGAAGGATTTTAGTAGCAACACCTCGTTTGTGGTTCCATCCATCATCGTGAAAAACGACGAGAAGGGGCAGTTCCTTTTTGTTGCCGATAAAACGGCCAAAGGGCTAGTTGCTAAGAAGGTTTACGTAAAGGCTGGTGTTAGCTACCAGGATAATAGCACCATTGAGCGAGGGCTAAAAGCAGGCGACAAGGTGATTGTGGCCGGATACAACCAGGTGGCAACCGGGAGTCCTGTTAGCATTAAGTAAACTAATTGACCCAAATCTATGTCAGAAAGTTTAGAGCGTGAGATAAAACGCAGCTTTGGGCCTACCAACTGGGCGCTGAAGAATAAAATAACGATTTTCTTGGCTACGGTGATGATTTCCATCTTTGGAATCTTCAGCTACACGAGCCTTCCGAAGGAGCTTTTCCCTGAGCTGGTAATTCCCACCATCATGGTGCAAACCATCTACCCGGGTAACTCTCCTGTAGATATTGAGAACCTGATAACCCGCCATCTCGAAAAGGAAATCGAGTCGGTTAAGGGGGTTAAAAAGCTTTCCTCCACCTCCTACCAGGATGTGTCGATGATTATTGTGGAGTTTAACACCAATATCGACATCAAGGAGGCAAAGCAAAATGTAAAGGATGCGGTTGATAGAGCTAAGCGCGATCTTCCTAACGACCTTAAGCAGGATCCGGTTGTAAACGATATCGACTTTTCGGAAATTCCGATCATTAACGTCAACCTTTCGGGCGACTTTAGCCTTGAGGAGTTGAAAAAGTACGCCGACTACCTGCAAGATCAGTTTGAGGCGCTTCCTCAAATCTCGAAGGCCAACATCCAAGGGATAGAGGATCGCGAAATCAAGGTTAACGTAGACCTTTCCAAGCTCGAGTCGTACAACCTTTCGTTTAACGATATCGAGGGAGCCATTGCAGGCGAAAACCTTTCGGTGTCGGGTGGCGAAATTAAGCTTGGACAAACGCAGCGCTCGGTACGTATCGATGGCGAGTTTAAGAGCATTGCCGATATAGAGGGCATCATTGTAAAAAAGGATAACGGCAAGACCGTTTACCTAAAGGATGTGGCCGAAGTTAAGGATGGCTTTGCCGAGGCAAAGACGATTGCTCGTCTCGACCACAAGCCAGTGCTCTCCATTCAGGTGGTTAAGAAGAGCGGACAAAATCTGCTCGAAGCGGTAGAGAAGATTAACCTAGAGCTGAAGAAGGCGCAGGACAACAATATGGTGCCCAAAAACCTGATGGTAACGCTTACCAACGACCAAAGCGACGCCATCAACATGCAAATCGAGGACCTGCAGAATAACATGCTGCTGGGTATTATCCTTGTGCTGCTGGTGCTCTACTACTTCTTGGGTACACGTAACGCCATGTTTGTGGCTAGCGCCATCCCGCTATCCATCCTTATTACCTTTATTGTAATTAAGGCTCTTGGCTTTACGGTAAACATGATGACGCTCTTCTCGCTAATCCTTGCGTTGGGGATGCTCGTAGACGACTCCATCGTGGTGGTCGAGAACATTTACCGATTTGTTGACAACGGCTACAAACCGTTCGAGGCGGCTAAGAAGGCCACCGGCGAAATTGCCATACCAGTTATTACCACCACCATGACTACCCTAGCTGCGTTTATGCCGCTTATGTTCTGGGAAGGTATAATTGGCGAGTTCATGAAGCAGCTCCCCATTACGCTTGTAATTGTAATGTCGGCCTCGCTTTTTGTTGCGCTGGTTATTGTGCCCGTTTTTGCAGCGGTATACATACGTATTGATAAGAATGAGGACTTTGTGGCTAAACGTAAGGCTGTACTAAAGCGCTCGCTAATTCTTATTGGGGTGGCAGTGCCTCTATATGCTATTGGCTGGATGTTTATTGCCAACGTGCTGGTAATTATTGGGGTGATAATGCTCCTCAATATCTACTACTTCCACCGCCTGCAAAGCTGGTTTATGGATATTGGCCTTGTACGCCTAGAGGAGAAGTATAAGCAGGCGATTGGCTTTGCGCTTAAGGGGAAAAATCCTCGCAAATTCTTTGCCCTAACGGTCATCCTATTTATTGTTGCCATCGCTCTTTTTGCTATCAGGCAGCCCAATGTGCTTTTCTTCCCCGAGAACGATCCTAACTACATATCGGTGATTGTGGAGCTTCCTGCAGGTTCGGATGTTAGCGCAACCAACGTGGCTCTAACTCGCATCGAGAACGATTTGGATAGCATCCTTAAGCCTAACAAGTTTATGGTGGAGTCTATGCTTACCACCGTTGGTAAGGTGGTTCGCGACAATGAGTTTTCGGGTACCGAGCAGCCCAACAAGGGGATGGTTACCATCTCTTTTGCCAAGTATGTGGAGCGTAAGGGTGTTGATACCAAGAAAATCCAAAAGCAGGTGGCTACCGAGCTGGTTGGAAAGTACCCCGGTATCATTGTAAGCGTAGAAAAGGAGGCGAGTGGCCCTCCCGTTGGTAAGCCAATCAACCTCGAGGTGGCTGGCGAAGACTTCGACCGCCTGATATCGCTATCCGATTCGCTAATTGGGTTTATCAACTCTAAGCGTATGGATGGTATCGAAGGGCTTAAGATGAATATTGATATCGGTAAGCCAGAGCTTCGTGTAAATATAGACAGGGATAAGGCCCGCCGCTTTGGTCTTTCGACTGGACAGGTGGCCATGGCCATACGTACTGCGCTTTACGGTAAGGAGGCTTCTAAGATGAAGGTGGGAGAGGACGACTATCCAATCCAGATAAGGCTGATGGATAAGTATCGCTACAACCTTTCGACGCTGCTGAACCAAAAGATTGCCGTGCACGATAACAACCAGGTACAGATGATTCCGCTTTCGGCCGTTGCCTCGTTTGTTCCAGATAATACCTACATGTCGGTAAACCGTCTCGATCGTAAGCGCGTGATTACCGTATGGAGTAACGTTATTGAGGGATATAATGCAACCGCCATCAACGATCAGCTGCGCATGATCCTTCCTAACTTTAAGCTGCCCGAAGGCTATACCATCTCGCAGACAGGTGAGCAGGAGAAGCAGGAAGAGTCTATGGCGTTCTTGGTATGGGCACTTCTGATTGCTTGTGCGCTTATCTACATCATCATGGTGACCGAGTTCAACTCTACGTTGCTGCCCTTTATCATCATGGGTACGGTTGTCTTCTCGTTCATTGGAGTAATTGGTGGTTTGGCAACCTTTAAGATGGATTTCATTGTCATCATGACGGGTATTGGAATCGTTTCGCTGGCGGGTATCGTGGTTAAGAACGGTATTGTGCTGGTAGACTACATCGAGCTGCTAAAAAATCGCAAGGCGCACGAGCTTGGGCTCAGCTCTCCTTTCGATCTTCCATCGGACGTTGCCCGCGAATGCGTGAAGGAGGCCGGAAAGGTGCGTATGCGACCTGTAATTCTTACGGCAATCTGTACCATGCTGGCGTTGGTGCCAATGGCTATCGGGTTAAATATCGATTTTGTGGGATTCCTTACCCATCTCGATCCGAACATCTACTTCGGTGGCGATATCGTGGCCATGTGGAAGCCTATATCGTGGACTATCATCTTCGGATTATCGTTTGCGACCTTCCTAACGCTAATTATCGTGCCTGTAACCTATACCTTGGTTATCGACATGCAGATTAAGTTTAGAAAAAGATTTCGCAAGCACTAGGATTTGACAAAATAACACAGCTAGAAAGGGTCGTACTCCGTTGGGGTGCGGCCCTTCCTTTTTCAGGGGGCATACTCCAGAAGCTATCGCTATATCCTGCCAAATGAATATCTTTGCGAGCCCTTAGAAAGCAGCGTTAGGCAAACATTAGCAGCCTAACGCTGTTTATCTCGGAATAAAAATTAAAAACTAAAGGATTAAAAATGGGTAGCAATGCTCTTCTGTGGATTGGCTTCAATCTGTTTGTTGTATTTATGCTTGCGCTCGACTTGGGCGTGTTCCATAAAAAGAACCACGAGGTAAAGGTAAAGGAGGCGCTAACGTGGAGCGCGGTTTGGATTGCCCTTGCGCTGCTGTTTGCTGGTGGTGTCTACTACTTTATGGGAACCCAAAAGTCGTTAGAGTTTCTTACGGGTTACGTGGTGGAGAAGGCGCTTAGCATCGACAACCTTTTTGTGTTCATTATGCTTTTCGGATTCTTTAAGGTGGAGCAGAAGTACCAGCATAAGGTTCTTTTTTGGGGTGTGTTTGGGGCCATTATTCTTCGCGCGCTGTTTATCTTTTCGGGCGTTGCCCTTATTAATAAGTTCCACTGGATTATCTACATCTTTGGGGCATTTTTGGTTTACTCGGGCATAAAGCTGATTTTTGAGGAGGAGGAAAAGGAGATTCATCCCGATAAAAATCCGCTGGTAAAGTGGATAAAGAAGGTTTATCCCGTTGCCGAGAACGACGAGAAGGGGAGCTTCTTCCGCCGTATCGATAAGACGCTTTACATTACGCCTCTTTTTATTGTGCTTGTGCTTATTGAGTTTTCCGACTTGATATTTGCGGTGGATTCGATCCCTGCTATCCTATCAATATCCAACGATACCTTTATAGTATATACATCCAACATTTTTGCCATCTTGGGTTTGCGCTCGCTTTACTTCGCCGTTTCGGAGGTTATGGGGCTATTCCGCTTCCTAAAGTTTGCGCTGGCAGGTATCCTCGCCTTTGTGGGGGTAAAGATGTGTATATCCGGGTTTTTCCATATTCCAATTGGATTGTCGCTGCTGTTTATCCTAGGGTCTGTGGTGGTTGCCATTTTGCTATCTAAGCTCTTCCCCGAAAAGGTCGAGGAGTCTAAATAAAGGTTATACAAAAAAGGCTGTCGGAAGACAGCCTTTTTGCTATTGCTCATTTTCGTTTGGGATAACCTTTCTAATTTTTCGTGCTGGACGAATCATAAGCCCTAGTGGGCGGTCGTAGTTTACGTAGTTAATCATCCAGTCCACCAAGGTGATGACCTTATTTCTAAAGCCAACTAGCGACATTATGTGGACAAACATCCAAACGTACCAGGCAAATGCGCCTTGGAATCGGATGTTGGGAAGGTCAACCACGGCTCTTCGTCTTCCAATGGTGGCCATAACCCCCTTATTTTTGTACACGAAAGGAATGGGCGCTTCGCCCTTTGTTTCGCGTACTAGGTTGGCTGCTAGCAGGTGTCCTTGCTGCATGGCAACAGGGGCAAGCATGGCATCTCCGCGTGGGTTGGCCTCCGTAATGCAGGCAGCCACGTCTCCTATGGCAAAGATGCGTTCGGTTCCGGGTACACGGTTAAACTCGTCGGTTTTAATGCGCCCGTTGGGTAGCAGCACGTCGGTTGGGATGCCATCAATGGTAGCACCCTTAACGCCAGCTGTCCAAATTACGGTTTGTGTGTCAACAATGCTGCCGTCCTCTATGGTTACATGGGCACCGTCGTAGTCCATAACCTTCGAGTTCACTTTTACAATAACGCCCAGCTGTTCGAGGTACTCGTAGGTCTTTGCCGAGCCTGCTTCGGACATGAAGGCTAGCAGCTTGGGTGCCGCCTCTATCAGGTAGATCTTCATTCTCTCAAAGTCGAGCTCCGGAAAATCTTTTGGGAGTACGTACTTTCTCATCTCGGCTAGCGCTCCTGCCAGCTCCACTCCGGCAGGCCCCCCTCCAATAATTACAATATTTATGGGTTGAGGGGCTCCCTTTTGGTCGGTCTTGTTGGCCGCACGCTCGATATTCTGAATTATGGTGCTGCGCATATCTAGCGCCTCGGGGATAGACTTCAGCGAGAGTAGGTTCTCCTTTATTCTGTCAAAACCAAAGAAGTTGGTGGTGCTTCCTGTTGCAATTACCAGGTAGTCGTACGGTATGTCGCCAATGGAGGTTTCCAACTTTTTTTCGTCAGCCTTAACCGAATGAACTTCGGCCACCCGAAACTTTACGTTGCGTGCTTTTCTAAAGATTCTACGGATAGGAAATGCGATGCTATCGGGCCCAAGACCTCCGGTAGCCACCTGATACATCAGAGGCTGGAAGTTATGGTAGTTGTGCTTGTCTATTATTAGTACGGAGAAAGGTTTCCCTATTAGCTTTTTTGCCAGCTCTACCCCTCCAAATCCTGCTCCTACGATTACTACAACAGGATGGCTGTTGTTACTTGTCATGCTGCTAATGTTTGTTTGCAGAATAACAATATCAGCGCAAATTGTTCGGGGTGCTTTGTTAATTTTCGCTTTATTCTTGCTCCTAATGGGTATAAAAAAGAAGGGTGCCCGCTGGACACCCTTCGTATGTTTTTGTCTAAGCTACTTGCTTAGCGCATTCTTTCCGTTTACGATTCGGCTGATGGCCTCTTCGCGGCCAACGATGGCGATGATATCTGCAATGCCAGGACCTTTGCTGGCGCCAACAAGCAGCAAGCGAAGGGTGTTCATTACCTGTCCCATCTTTAGTCCGCTATTGTGGATATACTCCTTAATTGCCGTTTCGATGGTGTGGGTATCAAACTCGGCAATGGAGGTAAGGATTTGGGCAACATCTTCGGTTGCTTTTACCATATCTTCGCTCCAGAATTTGGCAGCAACCTTTTCGTCGTAAGAGGTTGGAGCATCAAAGAAGAACGATGCTTGCTCCCAGATATCTTTAGCAAATACTAGGCGATCCTTAACGGTTGAGGTAACCTTGGCGACGAACTCGCTTGCGGCATTTACATTTAGCTTTGCCAGTTCGGCCTGCACCATTGGTGTAAGCTCCTCTACCGATAGGCGCTGGATATGCTGCTGGTTAAACCATTTGGCTTTTTCTGGGTCAAATCGAGCTCCCGACTTGCTAACCCTCTCAAGCGAGAATAGCGGGATAAGCTCCTCGATTGTGAATAGCTCCTGGTTGTTTCCGGGGTTCCATCCTAGTAGGGCAAGTAGGTTTACGAACGCTTCAGGAAGGTATCCTGCTTCGCGGTATCCGCTTGCTGTCTCACCCGTTTTTGGGTCTGTCCAAAATAGGGGGAATACGGGGAATCCAAGCTTGTCGCCATCGCGCTTGCTAAGCTTTCCTTTGCCGCTTGGCTTAAGAAGCAGCGGTAGGTGGGCAAACTGAGGCATTTTATCTTCCCATCCAAACGCACGGTATAGTAAAACGTGTAGCGGTAGCGATGGTAGCCACTCCTCTCCACGAATTACGTGCGAGATATCCATTAAATAGTCGTCTACAATGTTGGCCAAGTGGTAGGTTGGTAGCAAGTCGGCCGATTTATATAGCACCTTGTCATCGAGCGTTGAGGTATTTACAACAACCTCGCCACGAATAAGGTCGTGCATTACAACTTCCTTATTTTCGGGCATCTTAAAGCGTACTACGTACTGTTCGCCAGCCGCAATCTTTTGCTCTACCTCTTCAGCCGATAGGGCTAGCGAGGTGGCGAGCTGCTCTCTAACTTCGTAGTTGTAGGTAAAGGTTTTGCCTTCGGCTTCGTAGCTGTTTCGAAGCTGCTCCAGCGCTTCGGCAGAGTCGAAAGCGATGTAGGCATTGCCGCTGGCAATTAGCTGGTCGGCATATTTCTTGTACAGATCTTTGCGCTCGCTTTGGCGGTATGGCGCATGTGGCCCCCCAACCGAAACGCCTTCGTCGATCTGGATACCACACCACTTCAGCGATTCTATAATATACTCCTCTGCTCCTGGTACAAATCGGTTAGAGTCGGTATCTTCGATTCTCAGCAAAAAGTCGCCACCATGCTGGCGGGCAAATAGGTAGTTGAATAGGGCTGTTCGCACACCACCCATATGTAATGCGCCTGTTGGACTGGGTGCAAAACGTACCCTTACTCTTCTTTCGCTCATCTTTTTGATAATTTCGTAATGTAGTGCAAATATAGAGCGAAAGTTTGAGGTATAAAGCGATGGGCTACCACTAAAAAGGATAAACAATATAAAAAGGGAACCAATTGGTTCCCTTTTCTACTGTTTTATCTTGTACCGTTTTAGATTCCAAATCTCTGTTGCGCCCGTTTCGGCATTCTTTACTTGCATCTTAATTATCCATCGGTTTCGGGCAATCCAGTAGTGGTTTTCGTAGATTTTATCTTTTAGAAAGCCGCTGAGCCCTTTTACCGCACACTTGACGTGAATCACATCGTTAATTACCTCCTTGCCGATCTCCACTTTTTCGTTTGGAGCAATTATGGAGAAGTCGAGATTTTCAGGTTGATCTATGAAGTCGAGCGGAAAAACGAGGATGGTTTTGACCGATGAAATGGGGCTGTTCTGCTTGTCAAACATCGATATTTTGAGGCAGTTGCCTCGCGGTAGGTTCTTTTCAACCTTGGTGATGTAGTAGCCGTGCTGGCTGGTAATGGTTATTTCGAGCTGCTGCTCGCGAATGGTTCCATTGGCATCTGTTTCCTTCTTGTTGTACTCGTTATATTTCGAAACATAGGTCGAGTCTAGGGTGGTGGTGCCACTTAACTCGTACACCCAGTAGCTACCCTCCTTAAATGCAGTCCATTGGCGGGTCTCATTCTCAATATTGTAGTTGCGAATGGGATCTTCTTTGGTGCACATGGTGAGCATGAGTAGCAGGATGATCGCAATTCCAACAGGTTTCACAGATTTCATTCTCATTTCCCTCTAAATTCGGGCGCTAATATAGTACCGTTTTTTACACTTCCTACACCCAAAAGTAGATTTAACATCAGGATGCTTGGACAGCAACGCTAGTTCTATGAAAAGAAAAAGCCCTGTCTTGGTTAGGACAGGGCTTTTTTCGTTGTTTCCTATTTTAGAATGCGTTTGCAGCAAACTTTTTTCCAATCACTTCGAGCATATCGTCGGTCATATTCTCGATATTCCATTTAGGATTCCATCCCCACTCTTCGCGAGCGCAAGAGTCGTCCATCCAGTTTGGCCAGCTGCGAGAGATAGCCTCCTTAACTGGGTCTACGTTGTAGCTCATGGTAAACTCAGGGATACGCTTTTTGATGGCGGCGTAAATCTCTTCTGGAGTAAAGTGCATGGCGGTGATGTTAAAGCTGTTTCTGTGCTTTAGCTTCGAAGGATCTGCCTCCAAAAGCTGAACCATCGCGTCAATAGCATCTGGCATGTACATCATGTCCATGCTTACGTCCTTTGGAATAGGGCAAACAAAGCTTTTATCCTTTATTGCACCATAGTATATCTCCACTGCATAGTCGGTAGTTCCACCTCCTGGAAGGGTAACGTTAGAGATGATACCAGGGAAACGAACCGAACGGGTGTCAACACCAAAACGGGTATAGTAGTAGTCCGATAGCATTTCGCCAGTTACCTTGCAAACCCCATAAATCGTTGTTGGGCGCATGATGGTATCCTGTGGTGTGCCATCGTGTGGTGTATTTGGACCAAATGCACCGATTGAGCTAGGCGTAAATACGGTACAGCCATTTTCTCTTGCTATTTCTAGCGAGTTAAGTAGGGCTCCCATGTTGATCTTCCACGCCAGCTGCGGATTCTTTTCGCCTGTAGCAGAAAGTAGGGCAACCATGTTGAAGATAGTGTCTACCTTATATTTTTTTACTAGCCCCGCAAATTGTTCGCCATTAAGCGCGTCTAATTCCTCAAACGGACCGTTATCTCCAAGAGAGCCTTTGCACTTGTCGGAAATATCGGTAGCAATTACATTGCTATTCCCATAAATGCTTCTGAGATGAGGAACCAACTCAGAGCCAATCTGTCCACCTGCACCAACTATGAGGATGTTTTTCATACGAAATATAATTGTTTAATGGTCGTATGTTACCCGCAGAACAAGTTTTTACGTACAACTGTTTAATCCTGCGTATAATGCGGGTTGCATAAAATCTGAAGTTTAACGTAAATTCCCCCCGCTTTGGGGTACACAAATGTAGGTATATTTTGATTTACTAGTTATCATCCTTTAGAAAATATTCTCTTTTAGCTCCAATCTGAAAGTTAAAGCATGCAATTTGTTGTAGTATCCCTCAAAACTCACCTTTTTTTGAAATGTTTTAACAGGCCAAGTGCTCCACTGCTGATGTTGGCGCTGAAAATGGGGATGTTGCTGGTGGTGTTTTATCCCTGAAGCATGCATTTTATTAAATATTGGTATTGTCTGCTGTAGGCTTCCATTTATTTTATTGGATTAGATTCATTTCGGGCCATTCCTGCCGCAATAAATATTTTGTATATTTAAAAGAAAAAGACCATGAGTACTGCTAAGGAGGTTGTTGACATGCTGCAGCTGCAACCTCATCCGGAAGGAGGATATTTTAGGGAGATGTACCGTTCGGGCGAATTTATAAGCGGAGATTCGTTACCCATTCAGTTTGGTGATAGTTCTAGATCCATTAGCACCGCCATCTACTTTATGCTCGAGAAAGGAAACTTTTCGGCGTTTCATCGCATTAAGTCAGACGAGGTATGGCATCACTACGAAGGTGCTGCGGTAGAGGTTGTCGTTATTCACGCTGATGGAAGGAGCGAGGTGCTACCACTGGGGAAGGACTACGCCAAGGGGCAACGCCCGTTGCAGGTGGTACCTGCCGGATGCTGGTTTGCCTCGCGCGTAACTGATTGTGGCTTTGCGCTAGTTGGATGTACGGTTGCTCCTGGCTTTTGTTTTGATGATTTTGAGCTTGCCGATAGGGACGAGCTGATTGCGTGCTATCCGCAGCATAGATCTTTAATTGTTGACCTTACTAGATAAAAAAAGGAGACCTCTGGTCTCCTTTTTTATAAGTATCTTTTACTTGTTCTTCATTAGCCCATCTTTGTAGAGCTGGTAGGCTCCTTGATAGTACGAAACGGCCTCGTTGAGCAGCTGCTTATCCTCTTTAGAAGGCGTAAGGTTGTTGGTGCCCTTATCGTAGGTAAAGAATTCGCTTTGGCGTTGTACGTCAAGAAGCACAAACTTGCTGCCTTTTAGGTAGCCCAACTTTTGGTAGGTACCAACAAGCGCACGCTGCTCCTCTGGTTTCATGGTGAGGATGTTCTTTCCAAAAAACTTAGACTGGTAGTTCCATCCCATAATACCTAAAATTGTTGGGGCAACATCAATCTGGCTGCAAAGCGTTTCTACTTTTACTGGTTTGATGATGTTTGGGTTGTAAACAATGAATGGAATATGGTACTTCTCTAGATTCATGGTTGATTTCCCCGCACTATTGTTGCAGTGGTCGGCTACAATTACAATGATTGTATTCTTAAACCACGATTTCTGCTTAACTTTTTTGATAAGCTGTCCCATAGCATAGTCGGTATACTTAACGGCTCCGTCGCGTCCTGTTCCCGATGGAATGTCAATGCAGTTGTTGGGATAGGTGTATGGGCGGTGATTCGAAGTTGTCATTACGTACTGGAAGAATGGCTTGCCCTGTGCTACCGATTTATCAGCTTCTGCTATTGCCTTGTTAAATAAATCGCCATCGCACACGCCCCAAGCGTTGGCAAAGGTTATCTCATTTTTAGCAAACTGAGCTCTGTCTACAACCTTAAAGCCATTATTTCCGAAGAAGTAGTTCATATTATCGAAGTAGCCATATCCGCCATACACAAACTTGGTGTCGTATCCCTTTTCTTTAAATACAGATCCGAGGTTGAAGAGGTTCTCGTTTCCTGGGCGGCGTACAATGCTGGAGCCAGGAGTTGGAGGAATTGACAGCGTAATAGCCTCCATTCCGCGAACGGTGCGGGTGCCGGTTGCATATAGGTTGGTAAACAGCAATGCCTGCTTTGCAATGGAGTCGAGGTTGGGCGTTATGTTTTGTGTGTTGCCAAACTCTGTTAGGAACGATGCGCTAAGGCTTTCGTTGCACACCAAAATGACGTTATACCTGTTTTCCTTTTGGGTGGAGGTAATGGTACGGGCAATTCCGTCGTTCCCAGTGCTTGCCAGCTCGGTGCTATCGCTAGATACAAGCTTCTTAAGCTCGGTTATAGCCTGCTTGTTATCTATGTTGATGTAAAATTTATGGTAGTCGAGCTCGTTATTGATGTAGGCCGAACCTAGTGAGTATACCCCATTCTTAGCAAGTTCGGTATTGTACATGTTGTCGAATAGACGGTCGATATTTTGTCCAAAAGCGAAGAACGAAAAGATGGGAAATAGAATCAGGATTCCGCCAATCTTAAGGCGCTGAAGTAGCTTGGTTGCTACTTTTTCTTTTGGTGTAAACACCTTGTACTTGATGGCAAAGAACGATATTGCTGCAGTAAATAGCGCCCATAGGCTTATAACCAGCGGCATATTATACGACTCGAAGATGTTGTTGGTAACCTCGGAGGTGTAAATAAGGTAGTCGATGGCAATAAAGTTGAAGCGGGTGCTGAATTCTTCCCAAAAGAAGTACTCGGCAAATGCTCCGAATACGGTTGCTGCAATAAGCAAAACGTAGAAAATGTAGGCGGAAATTACCCTCCAACGCTTGTAGAAAATCTTATCGGTGTAGAACGTTACAAAAAGAGCAAACGGAATAAGAATATATGCTACCGATAGCACGTCGTAAAAGGAGCCAATGGCGTAAACTTTTATCAGATCCCAGATATTCCACGACACATCTGCGTGTGAAAATATCAAAAGGAAGGTGCGGGTGGCCATGGTAATGGCCATGTAAATAGCAATGAAGCTAATTACACCTCTGAACCTGTTTTTTAAAATTTGTAGAAGCATTTGATTTTAACTTGTGGTGTTACACTCGGGGCGAAAATAGTGAATTTAAAATATATTAGTGCCTACAGAGCTATTTATATTAACATTAAAAGATGAAAGGCTCTTACTGCGTGTAAATTGGAAACAGATAAATTGTGCTGATATAGTTAAAAACATAGAATTTAAGCTGGTTGAATAACCATCAAAATAAAATATACATACATTTGCCCTGTTTTATTAAGGCAAGTAACGATGAACAACAAACAAACAATGGTAAGCATCCCTGCTATGTTGAGCGATTTCGCCCAGCTGCCATTTGTTGTGTCATCCTCTCTTCTAACTTCAAGCCTTAACCGACGGGAAAGCCGGCGGTAATATCTTTTGGCCCTAGCGGCAAGATCAACCAAAATTTCAAGCAAACAGTAGGCGTATAGGTTTATCCTATTCGTATGCAAGTACTACGCTTCCTGTATTCCATCCAAATAGCCTCCCAGAGGTTCGTTAACTTTTTATTTCAAGCTCAACTATTTAGGCAACATGCAAATTGAAGATTTTGTGGTTTTGGTAGCAACCTCCGACCACATCAAGTACAGCCAAGAAATCGTAGACGAGATGGCCGAATCGGCTAAGCAGCGCGGTACTGGTATTGCCAAGCGTACTCCCGAGTATGTTTCGCAAAAAATCGAGGAGGGGAAGTCGGTTATTGCCCTCTATAAAGGAACGGAATGGGCTGGCTTTTGCTACATCGAAACGTGGGGTGGTAAGCAGTATGTGGCCAACTCAGGCTTAATTGTTTCCCCAAAATTTCGAAAGGTTGGATTGGCAAAAGCTATTAAACAGAAGGCTTTCGAACTTTCAATAGTGAAGTATCCGGAGGCCAAACTTTTTGGGTTAACGACAGGGCTCGCCGTTATGAAGATTAACTCGGAGTTGGGCTATGTGCCAGTTACCTACTCGGAGCTAACCGACGATGAGGCTTTTTGGAAGGGGTGCCAAAGCTGCGTAAACTTTCCAATACTGATGAGCAAGGAGCGTAAAAACTGCCTTTGTACAGCAATGATCTTTGATCCTGCAAAGAAGAAGACGGAGAATGCTCCTTTGGAGGAGTTCACCAAGCATTCGAAGCTGTACGAGCGTTTTATGAGCTTGAAAAAGTTTATTCTGCTAAAGGGGAAAACCATAAAGGCAGCCTTATTTATCTGGTAGCCTACCCCAATCATTTAAAGTACTATTTAGAAACGGGAGTCAGCCTGCCGCTCAGCAAAAGCTACAAAAGTAGGCTAAGCTCCACAAATCAAGAAAAGATGTCAAAGCAAAAAGTTGTTCTAGCATATAGCGGTGGATTGGATACCACCTTCTGCGCCCTATTTTTAAGCAAGGAGTTAGGGTACGAGATTCATGCCATTATGGTTGATACCGGCGGATATACGGCCGACGAGCTCGAATCTATCAAAAATAAGGCGCTTAGCTTAGGTATTGCCTCGTACAAGTGCGTGCACATTACCGACGAGTTTTACCAAAAATGCATCAAGTACCTTATTATGGGTAACGTGCTTAAAAATAACACCTACCCGCTTAGCGTTAGCGCCGAGCGTGTTTTTCAGGCAATTGCAATTGCCAAGTATGCTAAGGAGATGCAGGCCGATGCCATTGCTCACGGTAGCACTGGTGCTGGTAACGATCAGGTACGCTTCGACTTGGTGTTTAACACCATTGCGCCTAAGGCAAAAATCATCACCCCCATACGCGATTACAAGTTTTCGCGCGAGTACGAGCTCGATTTTCTGAAGAAGCATGGAGTAGAGTTCGAGTTTAAAAAAGCAACCTACTCGCTAAACGTAGGCATTTGGGGAACTTCAGTAGGAGGTAAGGAGACGCTCTCGTCGCATGGTCAGCTGCCAGAGGAGGCTTACCCAACCCAATGTACGGCGACAGCACCGCTTAATGTGGAGCTAACCTTCGAAAAGGGTGAGCTAAAAGCTATTGATGGAACCGTGTACGAAAACCCCGTTGAGGCAATACATGCGCTAAATGCCATTGCAGGACCTTACGCCATTGGACGCGATATTCATGTGGGCGACACCATCATTGGTATCAAGGGACGTGTAGGTTTTGAAGCAGCCGCTCCATACCTTATAATAAAGGCACACCACCTTCTAGAAAAACATACGCTTACCAAGTGGCAGCAATTTATTAAGACGCAGCTGGCCGATTGGTACGGAACGTTGCTCCACGAGGGGCAATACCTTGATCCAACGCTGCGCAATATCGAAGCCTTTTTCGAAAGCTCGCAGGAGTTTGTTAGCGGAAAGGTGTTTGTTACGCTTCATCCATACCATTTCCAGCTTAACGGCATAGAGTCGGCTCACGATTTGATGTCGAGCAAGTTTGGAGCTTACGGCGAGGAGAATAAATCGTGGAGTGGTGATGATGTGCGTGGCTTTGCCAAGATTCTAGGCAACCAGCTTTCCATCTTTCATAAGGTAAATGGGGTAGAGTTTTAGATGTTAGATATGAGATTTGAGATGTGAAGCAATAATTAGGAGATGATAGGCATGAGCCTGTTTTTCTCAAATCTCAAATCTATTGTCACAATTCGAAAAGTATGATTAAAGTAGGAATTATTGGTGGTGCAGGATATACGGGCGGAGAGCTGATTCGCCTGCTGATTAACCATCCTAGCGTGGAGATTGCATTTGTTCACAGCAACTCCAACGCCGGAAACTATGTGTATGACGTTCACGCCGATCTTTTTGGCGATACCGATATTCGCTTCTCTAGCGAGGTTAACATTGATGTCGATGTGCTCTTTCTTTGCGTGGCCCACGGCGATGCCAAGAAATTCTTATCGGCAAATAAGATTCCTGATACCGTTAAGATTATCGATCTAAGTCAGGATTTTAGAATTAAAGGAACATCGTTGGAGGGAACCAACTTTGTGTACGGTCTACCCGAGCTAAACAAACAATCTATACAAACTGCTACACAAATCGCAAACCCAGGTTGCTTTGCAACCTGCCTGCAGCTAGGGATTCTTCCCTTAGCTGCACATGGTTTGCTTAAGGACGATGTGCATGTGACAGCAACTACCGGGAGTACTGGCGCTGGCCAAAAGCCTACCGCCACCACCCACTTTAGCTGGCGTAACGATAACCTGTCAGTTTATAAGGCTTTTGAGCATCAGCACATGAGCGAGATTTCGCAAAGCGTAATGCAGCTGCAGCCCAGCTACGGCTATCAGGTAAACTTTGTGCCCTACCGTGGCGACTTTGCCAGAGGCATTATTGCCAGCATCTATACCAAGTTTTACGGCTCTATAGAGGAGGCTGTTGCGCTGTATCAGAGCTACTATGAGGATGCAGCCTTTACGCATGTATCCACTAAAAATGTCGACTTAAAGCAGGTGGTAAACACCAACAAATGCCTGCTATATCTCGAAAAACACGGACAGTATCTGATGGTGGTAAGCATTATAGACAATTTGCTTAAAGGCGCATCGGGACAAGCCGTTCAAAACATGAATATCATGTTTGGGCTAGACGAACGTACTGGCCTAAAGCTTAAACCAGTAGCTTTTTAAAATAAGATGTGCGATGTGCGATATGTGATGTGCGATTTTCCTCTGCACACAAATCACATATCGCAATTCGCAGATCACAATATGCAAGAAAATGATTCCATTCGACGTATATCCCGTTTACGATGTAAACCCAGTTAGGGCAGAGGGCTCCTACATATGGGACGATAAGGGAACTAAATATTTGGACTTCTACGGAGGACATGCCGTGATATCTATTGGCCACAGCCATCCGCACTACGTAAAGATGGTTGGCGAGCAGCTGACAAAAATTGGGTTTTACTCCAACTCGGTGAAGATGCCCATGCAGCAGGTGCTGGCCGAAAAGTTAGGACAGCTAAGCGGCTATACCGATTACCAGCTATTTCTCTGCAACTCCGGTGCCGAAGCCAATGAGAATGCGCTTAAGTTGGCCTCGTTTCTAACAGGTAGGAAGAAGGTGATTGCCTTTGGAGGCGCATTTCATGGGCGCACATCGCTGGCTGTTGCCGCCACCGATAATCCTAAGATTGTAGCGCCCATCAATCAAACCGATAATATTGTATTTGTGCCTTTCAATGACACTGATGCATTCTTAAAAGTGATGGATGAAGAGGTTGCTGCTGTAATTATAGAGGGAATTCAGGGAGTTGGAGGAATACAAATACCGTCCACCAGTTTTATGGAGCTAATTCAGGCTAAGTGTAAGGAGCATGGTTCTCTGCTTATTCTCGATGAGGTGCAGTCTGGTTATGGTCGTACGGGAAAGTTTTTTGCCCATCAGCACTACAACGTAAAGCCCGATATTATCACTACCGCTAAGGGCATGGGCAACGGGTTTCCGGTTGCAGGCGTGCTTATCAGCCCCGATATTAAGCCGGTTGCCGGAATGCTAGGAACAACATTTGGTGGTGCCTACCTGGCTTGCGCTGCTGCAACGGCCGTTTTAGAGGTGATGGACAAAGAGCTGCTGATGGCAAATGCCGCTAAAATGGGCGATTACCTAGTTGCTAAGCTAAAGGCAATGGGTGGCATTAAGGAAATTAGGGCACTGGGCTTGATGATTGGTGTTGACTTGGATCAGCCAGCAGGGGCTGTTCGCCATTCGCTAGTATTCGATCATAAGGTGTTTACAGGAGCGGCAGGTACGCATACGGTGCGCTTACTTCCTGCATTAAATATCACCCCAAAGGAGGCTGATGAATTTTTGGATGCTTTCGAACTGGCTATACAAGGCAGGTAGATCTGTCAGAAAATGTATTCGAGAGTTTTGTGATGAAGTATTCCGCGTGCGCAACGGTGCATTTGTACCCTCCAAATGAGGAATTCCGTGTGCGGAAAAGTGAATTTGTACCCTCTAAATGGAGAATTCCGCATGCGCAACAGTGCATTTGTACCCTCTGAATGGAGAATTCCGTAGCGGAATTGTGCTTTTGTTGCCTCCAAATGGAGAATTCCGCATGCGCAACGATGCATTTGTACCCTCCAAATGGAGAATTCCGTAGCGGAATAATGCATTTGTTGCCTCGAAATGGAGAATTCCGCATGCGCAACAGTGCATTTGTACCCTCTGAATGGAGAATTCCGTAGCGGAATTGTGCATTTGTTGCCTCCAAATAGAGAATTCCGCATGCGCAATAAAATTTTAGAAAATGAATTAAGCTCAACTATCCAGTGAGTTGCGTTGTATATTTTGAGTGCATTCGGATTATTTGGGGTGGATTGTTATCCTTTAGAACAAAGAAACAGAATATGGTAACAGTAGTAAAAATTGGAGGAAATGTGATAGATAGCCCAGAGCTGCTAGCAACCTTCCTCGAACGATATATCAAAATAGATGGTCTGAAGGTGCTCGTGCACGGTGGTGGCAAAATTGCCTCTGCTGTGTCGCAGGCGCTGGGTGTAGCACCGCAGATGGTGGATGGCCGACGCGTTACCGACGCTCAAACCATAGATATTGTGACCATGGTGTATGCTGGGTTGGTAAATAAGCGTATGGTAGCTTCGCTTCAGGCGTTGGGGTGTAACGCCATTGGCCTTTCGGGTGCTGATGCCAACCTTATTTGTGGGGTAAAACGCCCTTCGCAACCCATCGACTTTGGCTTTGTGGCCGATCTAACGGATAGTAGCATAAATACGGAGGTGCTTACACAGCTGTTAGAGGTCGGCATCTGTCCCGTATTCTCAGCTATTGTCCACGATGGTAACGGGCAGCTGCTTAACTGTAATGCCGATACCATCGCCTCTAGTATTGCAGTGGCGTTGGCCCGACAATCGGAGGTAAAGCTAGTTTACTGCTTCGAGAAAAGGGGGGTACTTGCCGATGTTGAGGATGACACCTCCGTGATTAAAACAATAAAAAAAGACCAGTTAAATGAGCTGGTGAGCACGGGTGTTGTTGCTAAAGGTATGCTGCCTAAGCTGCAAAACTCATTCGATGCATTAGATCATGGGGTGGCCTCGGTGGTGATTACGCAGGCAGAGGATGTGCTTTTGGCTGCATCAGCAGATGGTAGCTGCGGTACAACTCTGTGCATTGAGTAAAAAGGTTTGTGCGTTATACAGAAATGTTACGTAACCATCATTTCTCCTTTGCGGGAGTAAATAGTAGCACAGAGTCCAACCAGCGTCAGGCTCCCTTGGATAAGAGGGAGGAGAAATTATTCTCAAGTAGAACGTCTAACATCTAGAATTATGGACTACAAAAGTCTTTCCAATAGCGCCATCGAGCTGCTGAAGCAGCTAATCGCGACTCAGTCGTTTAGCGGAGAAGAGGCGGCGGTTGCCGACCTCATGAACGGCTACCTAACAGCTCGTGGCATTAAAACCGAACGATATCTGAATAATGTATGGGCGGTAAATGAAGATTTCGATGCTTCTAAACCGACTGTGCTGCTTAATTCGCACCTCGACACGGTACGACCTAATACGGGCTATACCCGTAATCCGTTCGATCCCACTGTCGAGGGCGATAAGCTCTACGGCCTCGGCAGCAATGATGCTGGTGGCTGTTTGGTTTCGTTGGCAGCGACGTTTGTTCACTTCTACCATCAAAAGGGGATGAAGTACAACGTGGCTTTTGCCGCCACTGCCGAGGAGGAAAACTCGGGCAAGAATGGGCTGGAGTGCCTTTTACCTAAGCTGCCACCTGTAAGCTTTGCCATTGTTGGCGAGCCTACCCAAATGCAGCTGGCTGTTGCCGAAAAGGGTTTAATGGTGCTCGACTGTGTGGCGCATGGCAAATCGGGTCATGCTGCGCGTAACGAGGGTGTTAATGCCATCTTTAAGGCAATGAAGGATATCGAGTGGTTTAACACCTACCGTTTTCCAGAAGCCTCGGAGTTTCTTGGCGAGGTAAAGATGAGCGTCACCATGATAAATGCTGGTACGCAGCACAACGTGGTGCCCGATAGGTGCTCCTTTGTGGTGGATGTTCGCCTTACCGACACCTACACGCTTGAGGAGGTGTACGAAACCATCAAGCAGCAGGTAACGTCCGATGTTACATGCCGCTCCATGCGCCTTCGTCCATCAAAAATAGAGGTTAGCCACCCTATTGTGCAGGCTGGGTTGGCACTTGGACGAACAACCTACGGTTCGCCAACCACTTCCGATCAGGCGTTGGTTGATGCTCCTTCGTTAAAGCTAGGTCCTGGTGATAGCGCACGTTCGCATACTGCCGACGAGTTTGTCCATCTATCAGAAATACACGAGGGGGTGGAACTCTACATTAGAATGCTCGAGAAGGTGATTCTTTAGAGGAGTTAAAAGAAGTAGAGCGAAGCGACATCCCGCCATTGCGGGATTATTCGGAAGTTAGGCGGACGAATTATAAAGTCAATGAAGTTAAAGAATAACACGTAACTCTGAATCAGTGCTCATTATCCTCTTCTTAGGAGGGGTAGGGATGGGGTAAGACGATGTAAGCGATAATCGTGATACGCATATCGTGATACGTGATACTAAAATGAAACGACAATGAAACTTTGGCAAAAGAACTATCAGGTAGATAAGTCAATCGACACCTTTACGGTGGGCGACGACCGCGATCTCGATCTATATATGGCTAAGTTCGACGTGCTTGGCTCCCTTGCTCATACGCGTATGCTCGAAAAGGTAGGTCTGCTTACGGCCGAAGATTTGGAGCAGGTACAGCAGGGGCTAAAGGATATTTACTACGAGATAGAGGCTGGTAATTTTACCATCGAGGATGGCGTTGAGGATGTTCATTCGCAGGTGGAGATGCTGCTAACCCGCCGATTGGGCGAGGTTGGTAAGAAGATACACAGCGGCCGCTCGCGCAACGATCAGGTGCTGGTAGATATAAAAATGTTCATGCGCCACGAGCTGATGCGCATCGTTAGTAGCTATCAGCAGCTTTTCGACGTGCTTCAAGGCTTAAGCAACGAGCATAAAGATAAGCTGCTACCGGGCTATACGCACCTTCAGCTGGCTATGCCATCGTCGTTTGGCATGTGGTTTGGCGCCTACGCCGAAGCCATTACCGACGATATGGAGGTGCTGCTGGCGGCATACAACTCCACCAACAAGAATCCGTTGGGTTCGGCAGCGGGCTACGGTTCCACGTTTCCGTTGGATAGGCAGCTAACTACCGACCTTTTAGGTTTTGATACGTTAAACTATAACGCAGTATTTGCGCAAATGAGCCGTGGTAAGGCCGAGCGTAATGTGGCCTTTGCCATTGCCTCTGTGGCGTCTACGCTTTCTAAGTTGGCCTACGATGTGGTGCTATACATGAACCAAAACTTTGGTTTTATCTCGTTCCCCGACGAGCTAACCACCGGGTCGAGCATCATGCCGCATAAGAAAAATCCGGATGTATTTGAGCTAATTCGAGGTAAGTGCAACGTACTGCAATCGCTTCCTAACGAAATTATGCTGCTTACCAGCAACCTTCCATCGGGCTACCATCGCGATTTGCAGCTAACCAAGGATGTTATCTTTCCTGCTTTTGCTAAAATTATCAGCTGTATCGATATGACCACCTACATGCTCTCGCAGGTAAAGGTTAAGGATGGCCTACTTGATGATGAAAAGTATGACGTTCTTTTTAGCGTGGATGCGGTAAATAATTTAGTAGTTGAGGGAAAACCCTTTAGAGATGCCTACAAGATAGTGGGAGGCGAAATAGCGGAGGGTAAATTTAAACGTCCTGCGCAGCTTAACTACCAGCATTTGGGTAGCATTGGCAACTTGGCCAACGAAAAAATTGCGGAGCTCATGGAGCAAAAGATGGCGTCGTTTAATTTCGAAAAGGTATCCACAGCGCTTGAGTCGCTTGTTAGATAAAAAAATCCCGGATGAAGATCCGGGATTTTTGCTATAATCGGCTGATTATTTCTTGTCAGCTTTCTTTTCTGCTTTCTTTTCAGCGCAGCAAGCTTTCTTCTCGCCTTTCTTCTCTGCGCATTCCTTTTTATTAGCGCACTCTTTCTTCTCTGCGCAGCACTTCTTTTCTGTCTTTGTACATTCTTTCTTAGCAGGAGCTTGAGGAGTTTGTGCAAATAGGGCTCCTGCTAGTAGTAAAGACATTGATAAAATAGCAATCTTCTTCATCGTAGTGACTTTTTTGAGTTATAAATAGATTCTCAATCGAGATGCAAAATAGGAAAAAACTTCATATTTGATGATCGATTTTTCACTTTTGGGGTACCCTTAACAAAACATTAACGGCATCTGCTTTCTTTTTAACCTGTATGATTTTTTGGATCATTTTGCTAACTTACCAGCAGGTTAGATCGTTATATATTTACTAATATAGGCAGCGATGAACGAGCTTGGTAAAAAAGGAGAAGAGTTGGCCGTCCTTTTTCTTAGAAAAAATGGCTTCAAAATAAGGGCTACCAACTGGACTTTTGGTCACAAGGAGGTGGATATTATTGCAGAGAAGGATGGCGTCATTCATTTTGTAGAGGTTAAGGCTCGTAGCCAGAATTACCTCGATGAGCCCAAGCAGGCCGTTGTTCGAAAAAAGCAGAATAACATTATTCTGGCCGCCGATGGGTATATGCAAAAGTATGAAATTGAGCTCGAAGCTTGTTTTGATATCATCAGTATCGTCTTTTATGCCAGCCATCACGATTTGGAGTTTACTGAAAATGCGTTCGAGCCGAATTTCTAGAAATACATTTATTGTCGTACACAGTTGTAATAACTTTTAATTTAAAAGCTATATTTACACTATAACTTGTATAGAGGGTATGAATATAGAAGAGTTAAGAGACTATTGCTTATCAAAGAAAGGGGTGGAGGAGTGCTTCCCTTTTGATGAGGTAACCTTGGTTTTTAAGGTTGGTGGTAAAATGTTTCTTCTTACTGGGCTGGATGGCGATTTTAGCATCAACATAAAGAATACCCCAGATAAGGTTGTAGAGTTAAAGGAGCGGTATGCTTCGGTAATTCCTGGTTATCACATGAATAAAACATATTGGGTAACGGTGCTCATAAATGGCGATATTCCCGATTCTGCCATATATTCTTGGATCGATGAATCGTATATGGAGGTTGCAAAATCGCTAACTAAGAAGGCTAGGGCTGATTTGGGAATAAGTTAATCACTTAAAAAGGGGTTGGGTATGGAATCTATTGTGAAATTACTGGTTGGATTTGCGCTGTTGTTTTTTTCGAACGATGCACTTTCTCAGGGTACGTTCTACATTACGGCCGTAAAAGGAAGCATTAGTACTTCTTCTGGGGCAAGATTGGCTCCAGGGATGGTAATAAAGGCAAAGGAGCAGCTTACTTTTAACGATTCGCTGGCTTCTGCAAATGCAATAGACGATAGAAGCGTCGTGTTTACGCTAATGCCGATTTACACGCAGCCAGGATATTCTGATGCTGCAAATGTGGTGGCAACCCTTGCTCGGAAGCCCCTCAAGGCCAATACCGAGATGTTTATTCCTGACTATCCGATATCCGACTTGTCCTACCTGTTTGGAAACGATCGGTTGGCGCTGATTGCCGATATTACAACCATTCCTATAAATACCAGCAAGGTGAAGCTTGCTAGCAACGAAATGCTTGTATTTACCTTTAAAGATCAGGGAGCAACCCTTTCGAGGCGTATTCCGATGGAAAAGGGGAGCTTGATAGTAGATAAAAGCAAGTTTTGGAACAAAAAGCTGCAACAAACGGTGAAAATCGAAAAGGTAGATTTTTACATTGTTAATAGCGTTACAAAGAAGTATTCAGAAGTAGCCAGCATTCAGGTTAACTTGGTTGATGCTGCTGAAGTGGCTGCCGAGCTGCGGCTTGTAAAAGGTTACCTGCAGTCCAAAAATATTAGTAATGATCTGATTAAATCCTACTTAAAAACCTACTTCTACGAAATCTACGGGCGGGTATTTTCCAAGCAGCTTGGCGATTTGGTGGATAGTGTAATGAATAGCTAAAAAAAAGCGCTTCGTAAGGGTGATTCTTAAGGCAAGACTGTTATTTTTGTAAAATAAAGGTCGGCTAGCAATGAATTTAAACGACTCTTTTGGCGCGCTTGTCTACATGCCACTTGAATAAGATATTACGCTAGCCGACTTTTTGTCCTTCTACCCTTCCTACTCCATTCGTGCAATATTGTAGTTGATCTGAGCGCAATAATTTTTATTTTTACAACTTCACATTAGTAAGCATGAGCAAATACTCGATTGTAGAAGTTGTAGACAGGAGCTTGGAGCAAAAGTTTCTCGAAATGCCTCTTTTAATCTATAAAGATGATAAAGTTTGGGTTCGTCCCCTTGACAGCGATATTGAAGAGGTTTTTGATCCTAAAAGAAATAAGCGTTTTCGTAAGGGAGAGATAGCCCGTTGGCTGCTAAAGGACGAAAAGGGGAGCTATGTAGGGCGAGTTGCTGCATTTGTAGATCCTGTTACCTTTAAAACGGGAGAGCCTTTAGTTGGTGGGATGGGCTTTTTTGAGTGCATTAACGACCAAGAGGCCGCCAACCTACTTCTCGATACCGCAAAAGCGTGGCTTATCTCTAGAGGGATGGAAGGAATGGACGGTCCTGTTAACTTTGGGGATAGGGATCGTTGGTGGGGAAGCCTGGTAGAAGGATTTCTAGAGCCAACCTACTGCATGAACTACAACCCAGCTTACTATAATGATCTCTTTACTTCCTATGGCTTTCAGAACTATTTTAATCAGTATACCTACACCCGTTCGGTAAGCAAGGAGGGGATGGCCGATGCGCTCAACGAGCGAGGCGCCCGTATGGAGGCCAACCCTTCGTACGTGTTTAAGTATATAGATAAGGGTAACTACGAAAAGCTGGCGGTTGATTTCAACATAGTTTTTAATAAGACGTGGAGCAAGTTTGTTGGTGCAGGGGATATGTCTTTGGCAAACACCAAGCTGCTCATAAAGTCGATGAAACCCATTATTGATGAAAAGCTGCTCTACTTTGCCTACCACGAAGGGGAGCCTATTGGCTTTTTCATAATGATTCCCGACCTAAATCAGGTTGCCCGTCGCCTAAACGGACGTTTCGACTTATGGGGTAAGCTCAAATTTCTCTACTACCTAAAGGTAAAGAAGGTTGCTAAAAGAGCAGTAGGCATAATTTTTGGAGTGGTTCCAGAGTTTCAAGGGAAAGGCGTTGATGCCGGAATGATTCGTAAGTTTGCAGAGGTTGCAACCCAAAAAGGATTTCAGTATAACGATTTGGAATTTAACTGGGTTGGCGATTTTAATCCTGTAATGATGCGCCTAATGACGCAAATTGGCTGTAGTGTACGGAAGCGACATGTGACCTACCGTATCTGGTTCGACCCGAACAAGCCTTTTGAACGTTGCCCAAAGTTTGGGAAAGCGCGCAAGCCATCGCCAGAGAACGAGTAACCTAGAGCTAACCGAACCTACTGTATAATAGCGGCACCTGTTTGTCGTAAAATTTGATAATCGTATGAGAAAGATTGCCTTTACTTTCCTGCTTGTCCTAGCTGTGGCCCGTGCTTTAGCCCAGCATGATGTCAACACGACGCTTTGCTTTTCGGATACCGTTAAGTTCTCCTTTAGCAGCGAGTGGCAATATCTCTCTACCGACATTTACCTTTTTAATGGGGAGAAGTTTAGCAAGCTAATTAATGAGATGAACTTTGAGCCTAAAAGGGGCTGGTTGAAAAAAAATTGGTCGCAGGAGGAGCTGGAGTACCTATTTATCACTGCTCAACTAAAGGATGTCAAGTTTTTTGGGGACAAGGATATTGCCTACCCGATATACAACTTTCAGGTAAATAGGGATAAGGATAACAAGTATCAAACTTTTGTAAGCGATAAGATAGACAAGATTCGTATAATAGATAATCTTCCGCTATATACGGCATCCGATAAAATAGATGCAGAAATTAAGGTGCGAGCGATTACCACCAACGAGCGAGATCAGCTCATTTCGCTGGTGGCAACACAGCTACAAACCATGTCTAAGATTCCAACACCAACAACAGCGGTGTTTTCGTTGCTAAAGGAGTTTGGAAACTTTTTGGAGGCTAACTCTAAACGCAAGGAGTATCGCTTTAGCTCTACCATTCGCCTTTTTGAGCAGAAAAACTTTGATACTCGCCTGCATTCCATAAAAATATATTCGCTAACTACCGATAAAAGTAGGCCTTTAACGCTCAATACGAGTAACCTTAAATCTTATATGGATACGGTTAGAACGTCGGAAATTAACCGCGACGTTTTAGACTCCTTGCTTAGGTACAGGCAGTACCCGTTAATTGTGGTGGCGAACTACAAGTCGCTTTATAAGATGGAGCAGATTCGTGGCGATGAGGTAAACCAGTCCAATATCGATAAGCGTAAGCTTCGCATTGAGAACGACTTTAAGGCAGGGTTGATTAACGGCGAGACTTACCGTCAGGAGAAAGACTTTATTAATTTTCTTACCGTTTTCTCTGGATTAAAGGGGATGATGGAGATTTACAGCCTAAACTACCGCATGGGTAATCCAGATGCGGTAACCAACGGTTTGTTTAAAGTTCTTCAAGGATACCGACAGCTGCTAAAGCTGTACGATGAGATTGAGTTTAAATACCGTAATAATAGTACGTTCCTAACGGTGTTCAAGTCGGAGTATACCTCCATTCTTGGGTTTGCCAGCTTATATTTGGAGGATGATCAGAATTTGAAGCAAACGAAGAATCTGGTTAAAACCATGGTTGCTTTAGAAAAGGAGATCAAGCTGGTTGATCCTTACGTTTGCGAGAACAATCTGAGAAATCTACGCTTTTCTGATATTTTTAAACGGGCAAATTTGGAGCAAGCCATAGAGGGACAAATTATCATAAATCAAATTGGCCTGCTCGAGAAATTTATCTTTGAGAAGAGTTTTGCCCCCGAAATAGCAAAGTTGGGAACCGTTAAGCCGCTTCCTCAAAACGTATCGGCACCCGAAAAGTTAAAGGAAAAGGCCAACAACACCGCTTGCGTTACCTGTCGCGAGCAGTCGTTGGCGGCGATAAAAGATTTTTACGATGGGCTAAACTCCTACTATAAGGCTATTGCCCTACGCAGGCGCGATAGCATAGCGCTAGTCGTTGAAAATAAGCTATTCAGTTACTTCGACAAGACAGAGCTAATAGAGAAAAATATTAAGTATCAGTATAGGGATACGCTACCTGCAAGTGTAGAGTTTTTGAGAGGCAAGTTGCTCGAAATAAAGCGTGATATGGGGAACTTAAACGATTTTACGAAAATCAACGTTGCCGATAAGCCGCTAAATATTATTGATGAGCTTAATAGCAAGCTTGTTGGTTTGATTGGTAGCATCGAGGAGAACCTTTCCTACATTGCAGAAAAACGTCCCGATTTTGTGAAGCCAGTTCCTGTGCAGCCCGCCAAAGTTGATAAACCGGTAGAGGAGATTAAAACTCCTGCAGCGATAGAAGATAAAAAGCCTGCAGAAGTTGAAAATCACCCAACTACAGAACATCCGAAGGTGGAGGTAAAGCCAGTAGAACCTACTAAGCAAGAGGTGAAAACGGAGTAGCCTTTTTAGGGTTATTTATGTATTTAGATTGGCTGTAGCTAGCCAAGCCTCCAAGAATGCGTACATTTGCAGTATTAACGGCACTATATAATATAGTACATGCAGTCCATAAAGGAGATTTACAAGATTGGGTATGGTCCGTCGAGCAGCCATACCATTGCACCAGGAAGAGCAGCAACGATATTTAGCAGCAAAAATCCAGATGCAAAAAGGTTTAAGGTAACTTTGTATGGAAGTCTTGCGGCTACAGGCATTGGGCACCATACGGATAAGGCTATTCTGAAGGAGCTGATGCCAAAGGAGGTTCAGTTTGTTTGGAAACCCGATGTTTTTCTTGAAACACACTCCAATGGTATGGAAATTACCGCTTACGATGCTGATGGAAACGAAATGGACACGTGGGAGGTCTTCAGCGTTGGTGGTGGCGATTTGTTGGATGCCAACGGACGATTATTTGAGAATAATGTCTATCCGCATCAGTACCTAGCCGAGATTATGGAGTACTGCAAAGCCGAAGGAAAAACCTTTTGGGAGTATGTTGAGGATCACGAAGGTCCTGAAATATGGGAGTACCTAAAAGGTATTTGGGAGGTTATGAAGGATAGCGTTCGTCGAGGTATCGACAACGAAGGTATTCTTCCAGGACCTATAAAACTTCAGCGTAAGGCTTCTGGACAGTTTATGAAGGCTTCCAACTCTTCGGGAACAATTAAAAGCATGGGGCTACTATTCTCTTTTGCCCTTGCGGTTTCGGAGGAGAATGCAGCCGGGGCAAAGGTAGTTACAGGACCAACCTGTGGAGCTGCAGGTGTCCTTCCAGGCGTTTTATTCTACCTAAATAGGGACGAAAATCTATCTGAACAAAAAATACTTCGTGGTTTAGCAACCGCAGCGCTTGTTGGCAATATTGTAAAGCACAATGCCTCCATTTCTGGAGCCGAGGTTGGTTGTCAGGGAGAAATAGGAACCGCCTGTGCGATGGCTTCTGCCGCCATGGCTCAAATAATGGGAGGTACAATTAATCAGATTGAGTATGCCGCCGAAATGGGCTTCGAGCATAACCTTGGTCTAACCTGCGATCCGGTGTTGGGATATGTACAAATTCCTTGTATAGAGCGTAATGCTATTGCAGCAGGAAAGGCATACGAGTGCGCATCTTACGCGCTGTTCTCCGATGGTGGCCATAAGATTCCTTTCGATCAGGTGGTGAAAACAATGGCAGAGACTGGAAATGACATCCAGGTTGCCTATCGAGAAACGGGAATTGGAGGTTTGGCAAAAAGCTGGGAAGAATTTATTTAAGCAAAATATATCAAAGCGGATTGGTTACCAATCCGCTTTTTTTTGCTGCTTTTAGATTATTACTATATTCACTTATTCAATATAAAATATACCAATATGAATAGTAGCGAAGATATTGTTGCAGCTAACACGCGGACGATACCCGTATGGGCTCGTATCATTCTTATATTTCCTGTCACGATGATTTTAGGCATCCCATTCTTTTTCTTCGAATTTTTTTTCGAAAGTATTAAGGGAGCATTGCCTAACGAGCTAGCCGTTAGCTTAGACCTGCTGCTAACATCTCTATTTCTCACTATTTGTGTTACGATTGGTGTTTACATTTTTAGGAGGAATCTTGATCGTGAAAGCTTCTTTTCGCTAGGTTTTGATGTAAAGCATATTTGGAGGCACTTACTTTATGCCCTAATAACCGTTTTATTTATTATTGGTGGGGGTACTTTCGTTTTGATTTATCTCGATGCTGTACAAATCTCCTATGCTGGAATGGGGGCGGGCATCTTCTTTATTAATGTTTTAACGTTCGCGCTTGTTGCCTTTAACGAGGAGCTGCTGTTTAGGGGATATATTCTATCCAACCTTCTACGTAAAATGGGGCGCTTTTGGGCGCTAACCCTCTCGTCTGTTTTGTTTGGCCTTATGCATTTGGGAAACAATCAGATTGATTGGCTTCCCATTATCAACCTAATTCTAGCCGGATATCTACTTGGAGTAACCTACATCTATACCCGTAACCTGTGGTATCCTATCTTTCTTCATTTTTTCTGGAATTTTATTCAGGGTCCCATTTTGGGTTACGAGGTGAGCGGCAGTCAAACAATATCCATATTTAGGATGGAGGCTGGCAGTAACGTCTACCTAAGTGGAGGCCTCTTTGGTTTCGAAGGCTCTGCGGCTTGCTCCATATTGACCTTACTTTTTATTGTGCTACTAGCCGTCTGCTACAAAAGAGCTCAAGTAAAAGGCTGAAATCGTTATATTGCATAAAAAACACAAAGATGAAATTTGCCATTGTAGGAACAGGAGGCGTTGGCGGATACTTTGGAGGAAAGCTCGCCGCTGCTGGATATGATGTTACTTTTATAGCCCGAGGGGCGCACCTAAAGGCGATCCAAGACAAAGGGTTAACCGTAAAAAGCATTAATGGCGACTTTGTGGTTAGTCCCGCAAAGGCAACCGACTCAATATCTGAGGTTGGTGTTGTTGATGTTGTTTTTGTGTGCCTAAAGGCGTGGCAGGTAGCTGCAGTAGCAGCGGAGCTAAAGCCTTTAGTTGGAGCGGATACGGTGGTTATTCCTCTTCAAAATGGGGTAATGGCAACCGACGAGCTGCGCAAGGCTTTAGGAACCGATCATGCAGTTCGTGGCCTTTGCCGCATATTTAGCAAAAAGGAGGACGATGGCGTTATCAACCATTTTGGAATAGAACCTACGATTATTTTTGGAGAGGATAGCAATCTCCTTACGCCACGAATTCTGAAGATTAAGGAAGCGTTGGAGAAGGCTGGTGTTAAGGTTATAATTCCTAAAGATATTGAGGCCGAGGCTTGGAAGAAGTTCCTATTCATTTGTAGCAGCGGACTTCTGGCTGTGATGCGCTCGCCATACGGCGTGGTCCGAGAGATTCCTCAAACCCGCCAAATGCTGTACGACCTATTTGTTGAAATATATCAGGTGGCCATAGCAAAAGGCGTTCATCTTAACCCCGAGATTGTAGATAAAACCATGGCAATGGTAGATACCTTCGACTACAATACCACCTCTTCGCTTACCCGCGACGTTATGGAGGGAAAACCATCGGAGATTGACTACCAAAATGGAACGGTGGTAAGGATGGGAGAGATGCTTGGCGTAGCCGCTCCTGTCAATAAGTTTATTTACGACTGTATAATACCCATGGAGCTAAAAGCAAGGGGCTTTATCGAGGTTGAATAAAAAAATTATATCGGAGAGCCATTAAGTTTAAGATTAAACTTAATGGCTCTTATTGTGTCTTCTCAATTTAACTTGCTTATGGGACTCTCTTTAAGCAAATAGTGGTATTTTCTGTATATGATAATCCCTTTACGGTAAATCGATCCTCCCTTTTAAGCGTTAGCATATTTCCCGAAAGGTAGACGGTGAAAGAATTATGAGTCTCGAATGCCAAAGCCTTATTCAGCACAATTTCGTTACGATTTACGGTGTAGGTCATTGTAGCTACAGAGCCAAATAGATTGCTGCTAAGGGTACCATCGCTCTTAAATTCAACTGTTGGGCGTACGGTCGCATTCTTGGTGTCATCAACGGTCTCCCCCGAATTCTCGAAATTAGCGATTTGGTAGGAAATTACCGTCCATTTTCCAATGAGCGAATTGGCGCTAATTTCGTTCGAATCATCCTTACCGCAGCTGGTTAAAAGTATTGCTACTAAAACTAAGTGTAAAATGCTAAAAATTAATTTTTTCATATGGTTGATTTGCCCTTAACTACTTTGTTCGTTTGCATTAAACTAGATTCGTTTGAAGCATTGAGCGTAACTTGATAGGCTGTGCTTAAAAAAAAATTTTTTTAGATCACATCAAAATCCCAATACTCTTTAGGCATTTTCGGAAAGAGGATGATGTAGTGACCCTTTTCAAGGTTTTCGGTTACTGTAAAGCCCCAGCTACCATCCTGCATTTTTTCGAGCTTAACCCTATTTTCCACAGGCTTTTTGAACTTTCCAGCAAGAGTAAAACCAGCACCATATGGGTTGGTTCTAAGTCCTACTATTCGCTTTTCTTTCCAAACTTCAACCTTACATAATTCTGGTTGTCCATACTGGTTCATGGATTTGGGATCGTAACCTTCAAGTAGAACTGATTTAATCGTATTAGGCACCTTAACATCACTTTCTACACCAGGCATTAGATATTCAAATACACTACCTGAAAATCCACTACTAAAGTAGTTTCCCACACGGCTACCAACATTATTACCCTTTAGTTCAAGGGTTCCATAGCCAAGTTCAATACGCCCTGCATTCCCATTTGCAAAATTACCCACAAGAAATGGTCGTATTGCATGTGGAGTTTCGCTAAAGCCTCCATCCCTATTTTGGTCAATGCTTCTAGAAGTCTGAGTGGCAGTTAAACCTGTGGAAGATCCAGAATTAGTGGTAGTCTGCTTAGGATTACTCACCGTTTTGGAGCCACTTTGTGCCTCAATCATTGCAGCAATGACAGCATCAGAAATTCCATTCTTCTTAAGCAGCTTCATGCCTTCTACCGTCACATCGTAATTACCGGGTGTTGAACGAATTTTAGCAAGTATTGCTGCATTACCTATTCCCAACTTGCAAAGCTCTACAATGTTCTTGTTCGTTAGTACCTCTACGGTCTGCTGAGCCAGTAGATGATTTGATACAAGCATAAGAGCTGTAAGCACAACTGTTAATACTACTCTTCTCATTCTCTTTATCTTTTAATTGCAATTTGAAGCATCGAGCCTATACTAATTCTTTACAATCTACTTTTCTATTGTCCAGAAAAGGTTGTTTGAATCGACGTAAAAAGAAGTGGTAACCATTTCCTAATTACTTGAATTTTGGTTTTCTAATTTCTGATCCAAGTGAATTTGGGACCATATGCATAAAAGGCAGAAGTAATCATTTCGTTATTTGAAAAGGAGTAAATCCTAAAAGCAGTTTGTGCTTTATTACTACCATCTACCCAAACGGCTTCTAGCCAGAAATACATCATATCTGTTGAGTACTTATAGCTACCAGAATAGATTTTATAATCATTACTATTTTGGTTCCCATAATCAATTCGCAAGGTAAACGTGCTATTACTGTTAAAAGTAAGCATGTAGTAATCAACGTCCTCATTTTTATCAATAGCAGTCCAACATCCTACTAGATTTATAGCCTCTTTTTCTTCTTTTTTGCATCCGGTTAAAAACAGGGTTAATGCAACAAAAAATAAGAATGTCAACTTTAATAATAATCGGTTCATGTTGTTTTTTATGTTTCCTTTACTCGACTTAGGCGGTGCCTAAGCCTTTTTGATTCTTGCAGGCTAAACCTACGGTGATAGTCAGGACGAGGTAGGACCTCGTCCAAACAGGGAGCAGTATACGTCATACATACAAGAATTATTAATTCTTAATACAACGGACTGGTAATCCCATCGTTTTGGGATCTGTCAATGGAAATAAATTATCACTAAAACCTAAAAAAATCTCATAGGCATCTGAAGAAGAATACGACGAAGAAGTCCACCAGACAGTACTAGAACTATCATAGTTGAAAGGTCCACCCCAATTACGCCAACCTGCAGGTAGAGCAGTAAAACCGCTACTATTGTCATTTTGGACAAGAGATGAGTGAGTATACCAACCTGTTGTTGCTCTCAAAGATTTCCCACCGGCATCACCTCCTGAATAAGCTAAAAGTCTAGTCCAGTCATCTTTTGTTGCTACATGCCAGTTTACAGGACAAAGATTACGGCTATCTATAACAGTATAGAAGTTGTATAACGCACCATTATTTTTATTTGCAATATTATTTTCGTACCAACAGTATGCTCCTTTGGTCTGGCTACGCCATTCGGTATCGCCTATTACATTGGGTATGTCGTCACCATTTCGATACTTGGTTGTTTTTAGGTTTTCAACCATCCATGTTTGAGTGCCAATAACCGCAGTATTGTAAATATTGCCAACAATATCCGTTACTGTGTTTAGAGTTGTAAAACTTATCTGATTACCGTATTGAGTGCTATATTTATTAGTGACGTAGGCTCGAACATAGTAGTTAGTATTTGACTTAAGAGTTGTCAGGTTACTTACAAAGTCCCAAAGTACAGTGGTTTCAGAGGTTTTGCCTTCACTATTTTCTAAAGTAGGGTTTTGTGACCTACTCCAAACTACTCCTCTTCCTATAATTTCAGGAACTCCCTTTTCTGATGAAATATTACCTCCACTAATTGCAGATGAAGAAGTGATGCTAGTCGCAATTGTGGTTGTAATATTCATTTCAACAATTGAGGTTTTAAATGTTTGTTGATTACCATAAGTTGTTCCAGTATTGTTTGTAGCATAGGCCCTAACGTAATAAGTGGTATTTGGAATAAGATCTGTTAAACTACTTGTAAAGTTTCCTATGCCAGTGCCATCGGTTGTTTTGCCTTGATTATTTTCAAGTGTTGGGTTTTGCGATGTGCTCCAAATTGTGCCACGGGCAATTATTGAAAATCCTCCATCGGAGCTAATACTGCCTCCGCAAAGAGCTGTTGTTATAGTAATTGCTGAAATATTTGCAGTAGTTAAAACAGGAAGCCCAATTTGAGTTCTAAATGATTGCAGATTACCAAAGTTAGTGCCTACTTTATTAGTTGCGAACGCCTTTACATAGTATGTAGTATTAGGCTCTAAACCAATTAGAGCAATACTAAATGGACCGATGTCAGTTTTTTTTGCAAATTTTTCTCCTGTTGTTTCGGGATTTAATAAGGTACCAATATAAACTCCACACTCAGTAACAACAGAACCTCCGTCGCTGATCACATTACCACCGACAGTTACTGAGTTTGAGGTGACGAATTTTACACTTTCAGTCGTTATGGTTGGTTTTTGCGCTGTTTCTTCTTTTTTGCAAGCATTGAGTGCTAAAAAGCAAGAAGCAATTGCTATTAATTTAAGATTTTTCATTCACGCTTAAAATTTCCCGCTACTCATCTGGCTTTTCGGCAACCGCCCCGTTTTTTTGCGTGGTTTCTGGGCTCCACACTATCTTGTTTCAAAGCTACCAACACACATTGCTAGCCATTCTCTTTTGCTAACTTGATCGTTTTATATCAGGTCAGAAGCCTTGGGTACGTAAGCGTAACGAAGACGACACGCTAAGCGGAGCTTCACATTATTTTGTTGAAATTCTAAATCCTTGCTTCGTTTTATTGTTTGTGCGACTAATCAACACAAATGATTAGACATTTATTCATTTATAGGCTTCTCTCTTATTATATTACCTTTACTATCATGGTATTCTATATACTTTTTATCTTGAAATATACCTGGTTCGGTCTTAATCCGTGAAGTTCCCTCAACGAATCGATCTTTATCAAGATGCTCTATATATTCATCTCCAAAGAATGTTTTACACTCCTTGTCAGAACCGATCTTTTTACCATCCTCGTCACGGTATTCGCTTTCTCCATACTGTTTAAAGTGCCTCTCTTCACGACCATCTTCGTATTGTAAATGATCATACTCTGTTCCATCCCATGTTTTATCTTTGCTGGTAGTGGCATATCTCTGCCCATCTAATCCGTAATATTCTGTTTGTTTATCACCCAACAGACCCTCTGTCTCTTTTGTTTCATAAATTACTTCTCCATTAGGGTTATAGTGTTTTTTCTTACCGTCATTCCATATTTCGTCCCAAAAACTTGTTGCTATTCCTTCTTCCTTTTCAGTTGCTTTTTCGAGCATAGCAATTACAAGTTTATATGCGATGTAGAGAATCAGAATTGCAATGGCTACAATTACAGCAAAATATGATATGAAAAGAATTATAGCTATCGAATATAACATTGCTGTAATTCGAACACCGCTCATTAAACCTGTATGACTAATAGTTTTTGTCCAAATAATTGGTTTCCATATCAACCAAAAATATCCAGCTAAAATAAAAGAGAGCCATCCACTGATATTCAAAGATTGGCTTTGCTGATATTTTTGATCAATCCACTCAGAAAATCGAGATATAACTCGATTAATCCAACTGTTGTTGATTAATGCTATGATTCCAGCGAATAATAATGGAGATGCAAATAATATAACCTCAATAATACTGTCGGTTGTCATAAATTTTATTTTAACAAAGAATTACTTCTCCTTTCTCCCTACTCATCAGGCTTTTCGGCAACCGCCCCGTTTTTTAGCGTGGTTTCTGGGCTCCACTGTATCCTACTTCAAAGAATAAGTGTCTCCAACCTACTCCTGAAAGCCTCCCATCCGCTAATTAGCTTCTTGGACACACGCTGGAGTAGTCTGGCGCCACTCAAGAGTGCCTTCGACCTACTTCGGAGTGTTGTTTACCCACTCCAGAGTGAGATTTTGCCACTCAAGAGTGTCGGTGAGACCAGCAGGAGTGGTACAGAGCCACTCATTAGTGTTGCTTAACCACTCTGGAGTACCTTAGAGGCATTAGGGTGTGGCCTAAAGACTCTAAGGAGTAAAGTGGGGAGGCTGGTTTGGCGCTACTTGACAGGAGCAGCCGCTTTTACCTTGGTCTTCTTAAAGAACAGGCCCATCTCGTCGGCGGTTATGGCTAAGCCAGGCACCTTATCCTTGTTCTGCTTCACGGCGCTGTAAATCTCCAGGGCCGCAACCATGGTATCGCTACCAACGGCCATGAAAGTCTTTTGAACGCTTTCGGCCAGCTCGTTAATCTGGTTGAATATGGGCCGAAGTGAGGTGAGCAGGTTGTAGTCCTTCATAAATTCGTCCTTTTCGAAAACGGCTGGCAGGATTTCGGGATGCGCCACTACGGTTTGGTAGGCCTTTTCGATAAAGGGGAGGTAGGCGTTGCCCACCTTAAAGAGGGTTGAGATGTCTTCGGTTTGGAGGCTGAGCAGGAAGCTAAGCTTCGCTTTTGCATCCGTAAGGCTTTTCTGAATGGCAGCGGCATCCTCTGCCGATAGTGCTGCCGAGATGAGGTTTTGTGCCATGGTAAAAAGTGTTAGTTGAGTTATGTTTTTACTTGCGTGTCCAAATCATATAGCTGCCATCTGCTGCATCGTTCTGCCATTTGGTAGCCGAGAGGATTTTGACCCCCTTGTAGGTGCCACCCCACGAACTGCCATTTGAATTGCCTTCGACGAATGTTAGCGTATGAGCGGTCTCATCGTAGGTATAGGTTGCCTTAAATACAGCGGTCTCCACACCATTCGAAGTAAAGTGTTTGCTGATGTAGGTGTTGTCGCTATTTAGGGTTAAGCGCATGATGTAATCGGGACCAGTGTTCTCCCAAGTGCCGATAAGGGTAAGGGGCTTGGGGGCAGGCTCCTCGCTCTTCGAACAGGCAGAAAATAGCATTACCATTGAAACGACTGCAATAGCAGCTGCTGAAAAGAAGCTTTTGGTTTTCATGATGGATTTTTTTGTTTTCCTACTCCTGTGGCTTTTCGGTATCCTTCCCGTTTTTTAGGGTGGTTTCCTGCATCCACCAAGCAATACCCAAACCTACATAACACCAACAGCCTACTCAACCCCTGCTTTTCGGGTTTTTATCCCCCCGAAAACGGGGTGTTTTTTTCTCTTTTTTCGGAGATTGGCACATTTTTTATATATTGCAACTGTTTAACTACATTTAACTATACATCCTAAGGATAATACAAATGTTTAGAAGGCTAGTATTAGTCATCTCAGCCCTTCTCTTTACGTTGATATTTATAGGGATATCCGTGTGCCGTACTTATGGTTCGGGGGGGGGCTGTTGTGCATCCGGATAGTCTGCAACCGATGTTTTTGGCAGAGGATAGCTTATCTAGTAAGGATCTTTACCACCAGAGCTGTATTAACAAGCTTTCTGAGCAGCTGAAAGAGGAGAAAGCGGGTGCCGAGAGCTTGAGGCAGATTATTCGATATAGGAACGCGCAGCTTTGGAAGGAGGGGCAAAAACGAGCGGAGGTTTACCAGCTTTATGGTTTTTCCGTTGCTGTTCTTCTGCTGTTGGCCGCTCTTCTTTATCTTTTTTACCGTCGATCATTTAGAAGGCAAGTTGCCGATATCGTACAGCGAAACAAAATGGAGCAGGATCGCCTGCTTATGGTCGAAAGGGTGCGGGTACGAATGGAGTCGCTTGACGAGGAGCGAGAGCGTATATCCCGGAATTTGCACGATAGCATATCCAACAACTTGGTTTCTTTGGGGCTTCGCCTACGGGCAATGGAAGCAGGGGTGGGGCAGAAGCAGGAGCTTCTTTATATGGTGGAGAGTACGCATCGGGAGATTAGAGCCATCATGCACAACCTGAGCTCCCCGAGTCTGGACGCCATGCCGTTCGAGCAGCTCTTTCGATACCACATCGAGCTGATGAACGGCAAATCTGAATTTCAGGTAGAGGGGATGCTGCTTCCCGAAGAGGGTTGGAGCGAGCTTCACCTAAAGTTTCAAACCGAGCTGTTTCGGGTGGTGCAGGAGGTTACGGGCAACATCGTTAAGCACTCGAAAGCGGCCAGAGTTACCATTACGCTGCGTCGCGATCAGGATGGTATTAGCTTGATGGCAGAAGACGATGGGGTAGGAATGAATGCTGGTTTAACCGCTGTTGGGTTTGGAATGAAAAATCTAAAGGCAAGAGTAGAATACCTTGGAGGCGATATCCAGGTTAGCTCCAAGCCAATGAGCGGCACGGTTGTTCGTATTTTTATTCCTACCAATAAGGTTCCCTATACCGCAGTAGCTGCTTTAGATTAGTGGGTATGCATGTGAAATTCGTGATATAAAGTAAATAGGTTAACGATGAAGCAAAAAATATTTTTACTAGACGATCATCCGATGGTCATAAATGGGATTGCAGAATTTCTTTCTACCATATCCGATGTGGAGGTGGTCGGGATTTGTACCGATCCACAAGTTGCCGTAAAAAGCATCGAGGAAGCGGCTCCCGATCTGCTGATTTTTGATTACCAGCTTCCCGGGACTACGGGGATGGAGCTTTTTTGCAAAGTTCGATCGGTGTTCCCATCCCTGAAAGGGATTTGCTACACGCAGCATTGCGAAGCTTGGATTGTGCAGAGTATCCTGAAGGCGAAGGTAAACGGCATCGTGCTTAAATCGGAAGATCCAGAAATATTGGCAAGTGCCGTAGATGCAGTACTTCAGGGCGAGGAGTTTTTTTCACCTATAATTATGAAGGTGGTGTGTAGTACCTATACGAAGCCGAGGAGCTTTAATTTAACCAACCGAGAAGTTGAGGTGCTACGGCTGATTGCTGAAGAACGATCTTCAAAAGAAATAGCCGATTGCTTATGCCTTTCGGTAGCCACGGTAGAGGATTATCGGAAAAATCTGTTAATGAAAATGGAGGTGAGGAATATGGCCGGCTTGGTGCTGAAGGCTTCAAAAATGGGGATTCTCTAGGATGAGGAGTTTCTTAATCCTTTTCTTTGTCATACTTAGCATTGGAGGATTAGGGCAAAAAGTTCCAATCCTAACCGCTAAGTACGAGAAGGATGTCTTTGCTCGATTTGACAACTTTACTACAAAAAATGGGCTCCCCTCTAATACGATCCGCAGAATATTTCAGGATCGGGATGGTTTTCTTTGGTTGGCAACAGATAATGGGCTTTGCCGCTACGATGGTAGCCGCTTTATAAGTTTTCTTCCAATAAAGAGAGATCCCTTTTCTTTATCGAATCGTGAGGTGACGAGCATTGCTCAGACAAGAGACGGCTACATTTGGGTGGGGACTAAAGATGGACTCAATAGGTTAGATCCTAAAAATGGGCATTTTAAGCAGTATAGGGTTAATAAATTTCCTTTCATCCGGCACAATTACATTCGTGCACTTTTAGCAGATAGCCATGGCTACCTTTGGATTGCCTTTGCAAATGGAGTAACGACTCAACTAAATACGTCTACTCTGAGGTATCACAATTTTCATTCCGACGGAAACAGCTGGGCAGATTACTGGCAGCATTTTATCTTTGAGAAAAAAGATGGGAATATTTTGTTTGGAGGGTATAGCTTTCCTTTGCGAGAGTATAGCTATAAAACCAAACAGGCGAGCCTTGTTTCAGATTTGCGATGCATGGTGATTGGGCGATTAGGGTGCTTGGCGGCAGCATATCAGGATAAAAGTGGCAATATCTGGTTGGCCAACGCAGCCTCGTGGGGATTATTTTACAACCCCAGCACCCCAAGGTACACCGAACTGCCCAAACTCGGCGGTCTAAACGCCATTGCAGGCGATAGTAGAGGAAACATCTGGCTTGGTGGTTACTGGCCTTGGCTATGCTGCTACAATCCTGCCAAAAACATGGTTACCCAATTTGAGCATAGCGGTAGCATTCCCCATTCTAGGCTAGGGCAGCAAACATTCTCCATTCTTTGCGATAGATCAGGCGTGGTATGGATCGGAACCGATGCAGGGCTTTCGCGCTACAGCCCTTACAGGTATAAGTTTCCTCTATATTGTCATATTCCGGATGAAGCCACATCTCCTGTATCAGACAACATAAGTTCTATTTTTCAAGATTCAGAGAACAATGTCTGGTTTGGAACTAATGATGCGGGTCTTTTTAGCCTTAATCTTACAAATAAGCAAATACATCACTATAAGCATGAGCCCAATAATCCTCATACCATAAGTTCTAAAACTATCACAGGTATAGGAGAGGATAAGCAAGGGACTCTCTGGCTCAGCCTCTGGGATGGTCGTGGTAGCGCGTTAAATTCAATAGACAAAACTACTGGGAAAGTGAGGCGTCATAAAACTTGTGATAACTACTATTGGAATAACGATATTGAAGTTAAGAATAATAAGATAATCGTTGGTTCGTGGGGTTATGGGCTTGAATGCTATGATAAGCGGAAGAATGACTACTCTGAGATAATTAGATGTAGCAGTACCGGATTTAAGCGAGATATAAATAATATTCACAGTCTAACCGCTGATGGATTCGGAAATCTATGGTTCAGTTCCTTTACTATGTTCAACGCGTATAGCACTAACGAAAAAAAGTTTACCAGCTACTTTATAAGTAGCTCCCATTTCAACAAGGTTACTCGCATTATGGCCCAACGGTTCAAGGCAAAAAAACTAAACCTAACTATAGAATCGGGTCCCGAGCACTACTTTCGCGATAGCAAAGGAGTAGTTTGGAACGTACGTGAATCGTCGCTTGTAATGCTAAACAAAAAAGAGAACCTCTTTAAAAGCTACCCAATTAGCGGTAAGGCTAAACCATCGTCAATCAGCAATAGCTACGAGGGTAATGGGTTTTGGCTGGGTGGCGAAAACGGGTTGATTTACTTTTCATTTACCTCAAACTCTTCGGTTGAGTATAAGCCTGATATTCCGCTAGCAGGTATTACTACAACAGCCGAGATAAGCGAAAACCGTTTAGTAGTGGGTGCTGCTTCTGGCTTATATATTGGAGATGTAAAACCAGATAGCCGAATCATCAAGTTTAAAAAAATTGGTACAACACCCTTCAGCACCACCTGCAAGCTAGCCAACGGAGATTTGCTGCTGGGCGGTAGCATGGGGCTGTATGTGCTAGAGAAAAGATACAGCAAGCTTAGAAAAGTAGCAGATGAAGGGGGGGGGAATGTAGTTCATGCGCTGCATACGCTAAACGGGAAGGATGTCTATGTTGGTACTGATAACGGGCTAATGCACTATCAGCAAGGGAGAGGAATTACGAAATGGTGGAAGCCCAACGCTTACGACAGGAACCAGCTAATAGACGAGCAGGTTCACTCCGTTACTCAAACACCAGATGGAACCGTGTGGCTGGCAACCAATAGAGGTTACGCGAAGCTAAATACCGATAACCGTACCTTTACCCATTTTTATAATGAGGCTAAGGATGCCTTAACTAGTGAGTTAAATTCTAAGATATTTACCGATAGCCGTAGCGATATTTGGGTAGGTACAACTGATAATAATGGTTTAAATCGTATCGATGGTAAAACTGGCAGAATCGACAATTACTGGAATTTTCTATACGATTCAACGAGTATCTGTAAGGGTACGATAAATGACATTTTCGAATCGCACGATGGATCTATTTGGGTTGCCACCGATAATGGGCTTTGCCGGTATCTGTCTAAAACCAATAATTTCAGAAGATACACCTTGCAAAAAGGATTAGGAAGTAGCCCTATTTTCGCCATACAGGAGGATAAGAGAGGAAATCTGTGGATGAGTACGCTATCAGGCATATCATGCTTCAACCCTCAAACCCTTAAGTGCACTAACTATACGTGGAAGGATGGCTTGCAGGATGGTGTTTTTAGCAGAAAATGTGTGGCTAAACTATTCGATGGAAGGCTTGTATTTGGAGGTAGTGGGGGGTATAATATGTTTTATCCCGATACTATACGGACAAACCCCATTGCGCCAATACCAATGGTTACCTCTGTGGTGGTCAATGGTAAGATTCGCTATATCGCTGCACCAAGAAATTTGAAATTTAGTTACAATGAGCGGAACGTCGAAATATCCATATCTTGTTCCGACTACAATTTTCCAGAGAGCAACGTCCTTGAGTATAAGCTGGAGGGTTTTGATAAATTATTTAAGAGGGTTTCAGCTGGGCATACAGCCGTATACACCAATCTTCCATCGGGCAGCTACCGATTTATCCTAAAAGCGTCCAATAACGACGGGAAGTGGAGTAAGCAACCGCTTGTAATGGATATTAGGGTTGGATATCCTATATGGTTTAGGTGGTGGGCTATTCTAATTGAGTTTGGTGTTCTTTTAGGCTTGATATTCGCTGCATTCAAAATCAGGATGCAAAGCATTACCAAACAAAATCAGGTACTAGAGAATATGGTTATTCGAGATACCGAGAAACTCCGGTTGAAAAGTGAGGAAATTGCAGAACAGCATGCTTTAATGCTAAAGCAAAAGGAACATATTCAGTCGCTTTACAACCAACTTTCGGATAATATGGAGTATGCAAGCATTATTCAACAGTCGTTGCTATTTGCTGATTTAGAAGAAAAATTGATTTTGGATGATCGCTATTTGATCACTCTTTCAAAGGAATCGTTAAGTGGAGATTTTTTTTGGGCGGAGGAGAATAGCAATGAGGTGAGGTTTCTGGTTGGCGATAGCATGCATAATGGTTTTTCTGGTGCTATTTTGGGGGTTATTGAAATTTCTTTCGTTAAGCAGCTCGTACAATCGCAAAAGAAAATTTCCCCAGAAGAATTACTGCGAAAATTACACGGACAGATTGAGACTTTTGCCATTAATTCTGACCGATATCGGAATCTGATGGGAGATATTGAGATCGGATTCTGTGTCTTGAATAGGGCTAAAGGTTTGTTAAGTTACGCTGGTCGGCGTATGAATCTATATATCGCGAGGGAAATAGATGAGCAAATTGAAATTATTGAGTGTGTTGGCCTATCTTATACTGTGCAAAATTCTACGCTACGGGAAGAGTACGTGCTTGTTGAACAAAACGTATTTAAAGGAGATTGTCTTTATCTTTTTACTGATGGTTTTACAAAGTTTTTTAGGAGTAAATCAATAGAAGGTAGCAGTCTTTTTGATGTTTATGAGATGATTAAAATTTTGGCTAGCCATCCTTTTGAGTTGCAGGAGGCATATCTTTTGGAGAGAAATTACTCTGATTTGGAAGATGATGTGACGCTACTTGCAATCAAGGTGTAAGGATAAACTTATAAATGATAGCGATCACATGCTCTGTTTTAAGCTGATTCCCTATCTTTACATAAACATTGCACAATATGCTTCGTATTCTTTTAATTGTGGGCGCTGGTGGTTTTTTGGGAAGCGTTGCCCGCTACCTCGCTGCTAGGTACATTCAACAAACCGTCCTTTCTCCGTTTCCCTATGGTACCTTTTGGGTAAATATATTGGGATGCTTTTTGATTGGACTATTCTACGGACTTTCGGAACGTTCGGGTGTTATGTCTAACGAGCTGAGGCTTTTTCTTACCGTTGGTTTCTGCGGCGGATTTACCACCTTTTCGACGTTTGCCAACGAGAATATGAGCTTCTTGCGCGATGGCGCCTTCCTATACTTTGCCCTATATACAGGACTAAGCGTTTTCTTAGGGCTGGTTGCCGTTTATCTGGGAAATCTAACAACGAAACTTTTTTAGCGATGGAGCATGATGGCTATAGGCTGATGCGTATATACGTAAGCAGCACCGATAAGGTAGATCATAGGCCGCTGTATGAGGCAATTGTTTTTCTTGCCAAAGAAAGAGGGCTACAAGGAGCAACGGTTTATAAGGGTGTTATGGGCTTTGGCGGGAGTAGCAGCACGATATCCTCGGCCAATCTTTGGGAGGTTTCTGAAAAGCTTCCGGTTGTGGTGGAAATTGTAGATACTACAGGGCGCGTAGAAGATTTTCAGAATACCGTTAAGGAGCTGCTTGATAAGTCGGGTAAGGGAAGCATGATAGTAACCTCGGCTGTTGATGTTACTTACCAGCGCACAAACAAAAAATAGGGGAAAAGCAATGCTGCATTTCCCCATATCGCTTGATGGCTTGTAATCGCCTAGTTCATTTCTAGTACAATGGAAGAATATCCAGGTAGCGATGCGGTATAGGTACCACCCTTTAGGAGTAGCTTTGCGCCACCTTGCTCTGCAACCGGATTCTTAATTCCTGTAACAACCATACTTTTGGCTAGGGCTCCAAAGTTATGAATCACCATCAGCTTTTCGCTGTTGTCTGTTGCCGTTCTATAGTAGTAAACGATGGCAGTTTCCGTTTGCGAATCAATATTTCCATACGAAAGCTTTCCTGTAGCCAAGGCTGGGTAGGTGTTTCTTAGCTCCATAAACTTCTTGTACACCGAATAGAAGGAGGTTGTAGATGCTTTTTGCTGCTCTAGCGGGGTTACCGTTGCGTTGGTAGAAAATGTTGATGTCCACCACTTGGGTCTATAGGTATCTGTTCCTGTTGTCCACAGAAAAGGTTCCCGAATATTTTCATCTCCAGTTGCCTTTAACCCTTTCATGCCAATTTCTTCACCATAGTATAGGTATGGCTGACCTGGCATGGTTAGCAAAACGGCCGCAGCTACCTTTGCCTTTCCTTCCACATTTCCTAGCGTGCTTAGCGTTCTATCCTCGTCGTGGTTAGATAGCTTTGTTGCATTGATGAAAGTAGAAGAGAACGAGGCGTAGGCATTTTCTACATCCTGAAAATCTTTGGGATACCACTTAGCGTAGGTGGTATTATTTAGGAATTCGGTTAGCTTCCAGTAGGCTTTAAAGTTGAATAGGGCGGGTAGCGAAGCGTAGAAGGGGGCTACAACAGATGTTTCGTCAAGAACTTCACCCACTAGGTATACTCCTGGTTTGTATAGCTGCATTTGGGTGTAAAAATCTTTCCAAAATTTATATTGGGCTGGATCGGTAGCGTTTTGCCACGCGTGCTTTACGGCATCGAGCCTAAAACCGTCTACTCCTTTATCGAGCCAAAATTTGGCTGCATCGTAAATGGCGCTAACCACATCTGGGTTTGTTAGATTTAAATCAGGCATTTGATCCCAGAACACATTGTAGTAGCTAGTTCCGTCGCCGTTATTATACCATTCTTTGGCATTGTATTGCGTTACGGTTGGAACCTTTCCTTGGCTAATCGTAGTTGCGATAGAGGCCGTAGGAGCAAATAGATACCAGCTTCGATAGGTGCTGCTGGTAGAGGCTTTTGCATCTTTAAACCAAGGATGTTGGGCGGAAGTGTGGTTAATTACAAAGTCGATAACCACCTTAATGCCTAATCGGTGAGCCTTGCTTAGCATCTCATCAAAATCGGCCATTGTTCCAAAGTCGGGATTCACCGCCTTATAGTCGGTAACATCATATCCATGGTACGAGGGCGATGGGTTGATTGGTGTTAGCCAAATACCCTTAATTCCCATAGAGTTTAGGTAGTCGAGCTTATCGCTAATACCTTTAAAATCACCTTTACCATCGCCATTTCCGTCGGCAAACGAGCGAACAAAAATTTCGTAGTAGATGTCTCCACGTTTTTGGTTATCCCAAGGTTTTTGTTGAAATGCGATTTCCGTTCCCTCATCGGGAGGCGTTGGTGTTACGCTGTCGTTATGTTTGGAGCAGCTGGATACAATTAGAACCAACGCAAAAGCAACTATTCGTAGTAGCATATAAGTCTTTTTTATATCGAACAAATGAGAGAAATAAATGTAAAACGAGGAAGTCTCTTTAATGTTCGGTATAGCTTTATATGACAGAAAGCAGCTTTGCTTATGTTAACTACAATGTTTGCTGGCTAGATTGCAGAGCCGATCGCTAAAAAAGGTTTTGTGATTGGCTCGAAAACTTTTGCTCTAGCTTAATTAGCTCTTTTTTACGCCATAATCCGCCGCTGTATCCTGTCAGCTTGCCGTTACTTCCTATAATACGATGGCAGGGTATTACTATTGCAATGTGATTTGCTCCGTTGGCATTGGCTACCGCTCTAACCGACTGGGGTCTTCCTATTGAAATCGCTTGCTGCTTGTAGGATATAACCTCTCCAAATGGCACTTTTACCAGCTCTTCCCAAACTTTTATTTGGAAATCGGTTCCTACTGTTTTTACTGGGATGGTGAAATGCTGTAGCTTCCCTTCAAAGTAGCTGTATAGCTCATTTTCGAGCTGAATACCTACGGTATCGGCCTCTTCACTAATAGTCGCATTTAGGCTTTGGGCAATATCGTCTAGCCTTAAGTCTATATTGCTCTTGTCGGTAAACTCAAGAAGGTAGAGTCCTTCCGAATTGGTAAGGGCAACCATCTCTCCAATGGGAGTGTCTATGGTTATTTTATGTAGGACTAACGGTTGGCTCATGTTTTGGGGTATTAGGATAGGTGTTTGTGCATAACGGTCGAGGTGCTGGGGCAAACATACTGGTATTCTGAAGTCTGCTTGATGCTATCTGGTAGCTCTTTTCTGTCTACCTCGCTAAAGCCTAACGCAGTAAAAAAGGATGCTGCTGTAGAAGTAAGAAGGTATACATCGTCTATCCACTCCTCTTCGCAGTAGCTTAGCAAATGGGAAACCAGCCTTTGTCCTACGGCGTTGCCTCTATACTTTGGTGCAACAGCAAGAGAGCGCAAAAGGGCATAACCTCCATGAAATTCTAAGCCAATGGCACCTATCAGCTTTGAGCTCGTTTCGGCTGTAAAGAACTTAATGCAGCTCGTGTCAATATCTTCAACGGGTAAATCGCTTTTCTCTAGCAGGTCGATGATGTCTTCAACATATTCGTCCTCGCATGGTTGGATATTTATGTTCAGGGATTGCATCGGTCAATTCTATTTTTGATTTTACTCCAAGTTGCTGTTGCTAAGAAAGACTCCTCCATATTCTTTACCATACTTTCGAACCGTTTAATTGGTACCGCAAAGGTCAGTATGTTCTCTCCAACACATGGACGAGCCGAAGGGTCGAACATTCCAATAACGGCTCGTTGTCTAGCCGATTTACTTTCTTTATAGGGATAGTGGACAATGCTGCTACATCCAGCCCCAAAGGGTGTTATTGTTCCGTTGGGTTCGCTTTGATCGAAGTTGGCAAGGGTAAATAGGCCCGAAATGACATCGGGTGTTGCAAAGAATATTACAACATCAGGCTTGTCTAACTCGGTTAGATTATCCCAGCGTTTAAATACGATGTAGCTGTCCGTTTGGATTTCGGTTGGCATGTTAGCCATGAAGTTCTTTACCAGCTCTGGCGATTGCAGGTATCGTTCTCCCTCTATCTCTGCATTTCCGCACGAGAGAAAATATTCAAAACCTGGCCGCATGGTGTTGCTAAAGGCTAAATACCGCTTTCCGCCTCCGCAGGTTACGCTGTCGGCATTGAAGGCTAGCGATTTTCCTTTTCTTACTTTGGCAAGTTGGGCTATAACACAACTCCATCCTGCAGGAATATCGGCTAGCTCCGTATCGCAGGGTTCTTTGGTGTAGTAGAAGGTAATGGGGAGCTCCGCTTTTCCGAAAAACCTACCCCACTGCTGAATAAATTTATCTTTTAGCAATATGTCCATCCTTAATAGTGCGTTTGGGATACTGCAATATAGAGACTTTTATGTGGTTATACCGTTAAAAAGCAGAAAAACACTTTTTACAGGATCTACCTTTTTTCATAATGGTAGCTGTTTTGTTTTTTGGGGAGCTAGCTTAGCTCTTTCCCAAGGTCTTCTACCTTTTTTATCCATACCAACAGCTTACTTTTGTCTGCCGTTTTTATTGGAGCAAAGCTGGTTGTTTTTACGGGTTTAACTCCACAGAATTCAAGAACGCCTTTCTTTACAGAAGTAATTCCTGGTCTTTTTGCTATAAGCCTGTAATACCATTTAGGGGCATCCATGGTCGTTATTATCCTAGCTGTTTTTCCTTTTAGCAGCTTATCCCATAGCAATGAGCCTTCTCTATACTTAAATGCAAACGAAGGAAGAAAGGTTCTATCAAAAAAGCCTTTTAGTAGGGCTGGGTAGGTTCCCCACCAGATGGGATAAACGAATACAAGATGGTCTGCAGCTAGAATCTCCTGTTGTACCATTTTTAAATCGGGCTCCAGCTCCGTTTTTATGCGATATCCCCAACGGAGTATTGGGTCAAAATCGAGATCGATGAGGTTAATCACCTTGCAATCGGCCTCCGATTTCTCTGCTCCTCTTTTGTAGCTCTGCGCCAGCTCGTGGCATAGGCTCTCTTTATCTGGATGTCCATTTATAATAAGTACTTTTTTCATGGGTAGTGCGTTGAGGTACCAAGTTTTCTCTATTGTGTTGATAGGTATTCTTCCGTATTTGTTACGGTGGCATAAAAGTAGCTTAGCGCAGCCGTAAAGCTGTTATGAACATCTTTCGCGTTTACCACAACATTCTGTATCTCCAAATTTTTGGTGGCGCAGGCATCGGCAACGAGTGTACACTCATAACCCAGATCTTTGGCAGCCCTTACGGTTGCATCTACGCACATGTGAGTCATCATTCCGCAAATGGTAAGGTTGGCAATCTCATTACTATTTAGCCAATCCTGCAGGTCGGTTTCTCTAAAGCTGTTGGGGAAATGCTTTACCACCACCTTTTCATCCGCAAGTGGAGCTACGTTGGCATGTATCTCGGCTCCTTTGGTATTTGGTACAAAAAAGGTTGCCGTTGGTCGTGTTGCAATGTGCTGTACGTGTAAAACAGGTAAGCCTTTGCTCCGAAAATGGTTAAGTAGCAGCTTGGCATTGCTGCTTGCCTTTTCCGAACCGTCGAGAGTCATTGCTCCTCCTTCAAAGTAATCGTTTTGGATATCAATAAGTATCAGCGCTGTGTTCATCTATTTTAAGTTGATGGTTGTATCTCCTAAGTTAGAATATTAGAACGAGATAATTTGGCGGCAATGCGACTATTTGCTCTGCTCGTTTTACACTTTTTTTCGGGCTAACAAGGTTATAAAAAAAGGAAATGGGCTCAATTTGCGAGCCTCATTCCCTTTTATTTCCTATTCTTGCTGCTAAAATTTAAACCAAGGGTATGGATGGTTTACATGGTCTAATGCTCTTGGCAGATCATCGCCAGGGATCATCTTAAATATGGGCTGTACCGATGGGTTCGATGGATATTTCTTCCCATTGTACTTTACGAGGTGGTTTTTGCCGCCGCTCATAATGATTAGATCCTTCCATCCGTTGGTCTTGTTGTTGTCAATAACAACGGGGTAGTCTGTTACGGTGAAGTAGGTGATTACGTTGCCTTGGTTATCGAGAAGTAGCATGGTGCATCCGCCCGAACCACAGAAGTAGCCTCCTATAAGACCCACAAAGATCTCCTTTTTCGAGTCGTCGTTCAGATCGTACTCAAAGAAGATGAATTTTCTGTTTTCTTCAGGGATAAAACCTTTTGCCAAATCGTCCTTAAATAGGTCTTTAAGGGTAAGCCGAACTAGGTTTGCCGTTTCTGTGCTTGCCGTGTTTACGCCATACTGATCTCCAGGAATGTTATCCGTGGTATCCGGATCGGCTACTGCGCTGCTAGCAGCAGCTAAGGCGGTGGTTGCAGAATCGGTGGTCGCTTCAGCTCCTTTTTTAGATCCTGAGTTGCATGCGCTAAACGCTATTATGGCGAAAAGGCACGCTGTAAGTAGTGTTGTTTTCATTGTTTGATTGATTTTCTGCCTACTTGGGTTTTAAATTCACAGCAAGTTACGGTAAAATTTTCATCAATGTATAAACGTATAGACAGAATGCTACAAAAAAGATAATGCAACACAAAAACGGCATAAATATGCTTTTGTAAAAAGCTGCTCTTGTTTGGTATAGAGAGTAGGGTAGGAAAAGATACGGGATGCTTTGCTACTTTACTTTTCGGTAAACGGCATGCGTAATGGAGTCCTTTAAACGTAGTATTTTGTTGAAATTTCTTTTGGTTGGCTTTAGTATCATTTTTAGTGTATCTATTTTATTGCTATCCTTTACTACTTCATTATCTATATCTTCCGATAGTTTTCTAAAAATGTCCTTAGAATTTACATCCATTACGTAAAGTAGGCCATCCTTCAGGTTGTACATTGTTACACTCCAGAGTCCTTTTTCAACCAGCTTGCTTACAACGAGCGTGTGCTTATGCTCTCTAATGGTGTTGCCTTCATTAAATTTGAAGAGAACCGTTTCGTTGTTTAGCGTAAAGCGTACCGAGTCGTTTACTATTCTATATTTTTCCTTTGTCTTCTTATCTTCTATGGTGTTCTTGTCTATAAAAGTAACCTCGCTGGTATCAATTTCCTGTCGGCTCATGGTTAGGCGGATTTTATCCCTACCTATAATTCCGTTTTCGTCTATAATAAGCAGCGACGAATCCTTTCCTTGGTAGATTCCTCTAAATTGGGGAGCGATTGCTTCTAAATCGGCCACCTTTACTGGTTGTGGTTGGTTGAATAGCACATTATCGGCAGGCCCGCCACATGCAGCAGCAAGCAATGTACCAAAGAGAATAAAGTACCGTTTCATCCTAATAAGTTGTTTAAGGTAGGATGCTCTCCGCATACCAAGGTTATCTTAATGCTTGTTTGCGATAGCCAGCCGTGCGGGTGCTATAATCCTTGTATTAAGCTTGTAGTGTTAGTTTTGCTACGCAAATACGTATTTCTAAAGTTACAATTTATATTCAGATATTCTTACTAGATAGGAGGGAGGTGGAAATATTCAACAAAAAGCTAAGCGCAACGATTATATCTACCCATCAGGGTTTGCTATAACGCGTTACGCTTAGCGAGGCATGGTTATTTTACATCTTCAAAGCTATCTAAAACCGGTTCTGCTCCATGATACTAAAAAACAACCTCAATTTTAACAACTTCCTTCTGCTTGGAGATACCGCAAAGCCTTGATGGTAGATAGCCTTACATGGTGATGTAAGATGTCCAAACCTATGAGATAACCACTTATTCTATAAGCGTAAATTTAGGCTTATTTTCTTTGCAGGGAAACGGGTTGATAATCCTATCTGTATGGTTAACAGCAGGAATGTATCTTTTTATTTGAGCCTGTTGTGCTGGTTGTTCGCACAGTAATGTCGAATGCAGAGCGTTGGCTAAAAGAAAGCTTTCGGGAGTGTATTAAAGTTTTGTATTACCTTACAATAAAGGCTCCTAAGGTGCTTTTCAACGTGGCTTACGGCTTATATTTGCCTGCTGGCTCAATCGTCGGAAAGGGTCTTTCCAGCATTATTAAACAGCAGCTTCGTTTTCCTCTACTTTATCGAACCAAATATCTTACCGATGTAGCCTTCATAAAATGCCTTTTCACTCTCCTTGTAGTAGAGAATGGCATTTACAAATATGCCTTCCTCCTGTACGGTTTTTTGGTAAAATATTTTCTTTCCCTGATAGCCTGATATTACAAAGAAGGTTTTACCCAGCTTTTTGTAGGTGATTTTTGAAATGGAATCCTGCTCGTACATCCTGATAGTCTCGCTAAACTCCTCCTTTAGCGACGTTATTTTCGCTTCTATATCTGTGCGCGAGGTGGCGTAAACAATTAGCGCATCTTCGCCTTCCTTATTTTTGAAAGCTCGTCCATCGCCCAGCGTACTCTCTTCTTGCGGAAATAAAACACCAACGGGGTAATCTATTGCGTAGCCAAATTTTGGGTTGAAGTAGGTTTCCATTTTGGGTGCCTCCTGTTCCTCTGCAATGCTGGTAGTGCTGGTGGTGTTTGTATCACCACCATTGGTTTTCTTTTGGTTGGGCTGGCAGCCTATCAGTAGCAGCGAAAGCGCAATAAGGGTTCCTATTTTCATGGTGGAATAGTTAAATCTGGTACAATGCAGATATAAATATATGATATTCTTGGCAGGAGTATGGTGTAGCCCTGTTTTTTTGTTAGCGTTACAGTGCTTTTTCTTTTTAAAACAGCGAAATGTCGTTATTAGGTATTTCGCTGTTTTGGTGATATGGCTACTTGCAGGCGTTACTCAATCTCCGACCTCTTTTTCAGGTCTTCTGCCAGCCTTTTAATCTTATCAGGATCGGCCTGCGGCCCATCTGTCGAGATTATGTACCCTTCATACTTATCAAAGTAGTCCGTTCTTTGGCTCAGATACTGCTTCCAAACGCCCTCCTTCATATGTCCTGTTCCATGCATAGGTACAAGCTTAATGTGAGCGTGGTCTACTCCCGTCCCTTCCATTATTAAGCCAACCCGGCCGACATTTTCGAAATGGTGTAGCAGTATTTTCGATACCTTTTTGCTCGCAATAATAAGCCGCTGTAGCACATCGTCGGGCAGCGCTAGGCAGTCGCTTCCGTAATGCTGCTTGGGTACAAGCACGGTAAATCCTTCTACACTCGGGAATATGGATAAAAATGCCATAAACTCGTCATCTTCCCAAAAGATACCTGGGGTTGGGATGCTCCCCTTTACTATTTCGCAGAAGAGGCATTTCCCTTCTTTGGTCGAGGATTGGTAGTCTGCCATGAGCGGATGTTTTAGTTGGTTATACTTCAATATTATCGGACTATTCCCAAATTCCATTCATTTCGGTTAGTATTATGGGCTCAGAGTCGGTAACAACAAGGGTGTGCTCGTGCTGTGCCATGTAGCCACCTAGGTTTCCAATCATCGTCCAACCATCTTTTTGGGGAATGGCAAACGTTGAGTGCGTGGCAATAAAGGTTTCTACTGCCACTACGCTGTTTTTTTTGAAGAACTCTCGGTTGCTTTTATCCTTAAAGTTGGCTATTTCGTGTGGTTCTTCGTGTAAACTTCGTCCCACACCATGTCCCGTAAGGTTTTTGATAACCTTGTAGCCTCTTTTCTTTGCCTCCGTTTCTATCAGGTAGCCAATTTCCGAGATACGTACACCTCCTTTTATGCTTGATATTGCCTTTTTTAGGATCTCCTTCGAGGCTTCTACCAGCGGCTGGTGCCGATTAATGTCGTTACCAAGGACAAAAGAGGCTCCGTTATCCGACCAAAAGCCATCCAGCTCGGCCGAAACATCAATGTTTACGAGGTCTCCCTCCTGTAGTATCTTATTTTTTGATGGTATTCCGTGGCAAAATTCGTTTCTGATGCTAATACACGTCCACCCCGGAAACTTGTAGGTTAGGTAGGGGGCCGATTTCGCGCCAAACTTTTCCAGCAGCGTTCTGCCGTACTCATCCAGCTCTAAGGTCGACATTCCCGGCTTGGCGTAGCTCACCATTTCTTTTAGCGTTAAGGCAACGGCTTCGCTTGCCTTTTTCATTCCTGCTAGGTCGCTCTCGTTTTTTAGTAGCATGTTCCTCTCCTCTTTAGTTCTCTACCTCATGGGACAATGCGCTAAGCGGCATTTTGCTACCAATCCTTACGGTGGTGCTGCTCCCAATCCCCTTTAAAGGAACCTTTGTTTTCCCTTTTATGGTTGGTTTGCATTTCGCCTAGCGGCCTTACCTTGTTGAGGTACCATTTTTCGTTGCATTAAAGATAGCAGCTTTGAAAATAATATCTCGGTATATTCCTTATTTGTTGTTTGGCCTGCTACATAAAACAAAAGGTGCAGCCGTGGCTACACCTTTATCGTAATTTTCCTTCTTTTCAGCAGAAAATAGCCTGCTAGCTGCTACCCTAAACTAAACGAGGCAACTCACACGTAGTGGGAGTTGCCTCGTTTATATGCTATATCAGGTTTATTTAAAACTCGATTTCTTTAGGATCTGGACCGTACTGGTTTTCACATCTATCACCATCTGTTAGGAATAGAACTAGCAACCAAATACCTCCAATAATAGGTATAAGTAAGACAAAGTACATCCAACCACTTTTACCTGTATCATGTAATCTTCTAACACATACTGCTAACGAAGGTATGATGATAAATAAGTAGTAAAGTCCTGTAATTGCGCCAAATGTTCCTATCGCAAAGTCTAACCCAATAGTTACGCAAATAGCAATAATATTGAATAGGGTAAACATCCAATACTCCATTCTTCTTGCTCTTCCACTAAAATCAGCATACTGTTTAAATACTTTTAGATACCATTTCATAATAATAATGTGTTTAGCGATTTTCCTACTCGTATGGCTTTTCGGTTACGCCCCATTATGGATTATTTTTAACAGAGTTAAAATATTTGCAAAAATAGTGGATGGTTTTAAACTTTTGTGTTTTATATGCTGAAGGATCTAGAAATCTTTTTTTGAGGTTTCTCGTCTAAAGAAATCACTCACTCATCTTTCTGATGTTGACTTTGCTACATAAAACAAAAGGTGCAGCCGTGGCTACACCTTTATCGTAATTTTCCTTCTTTTTCAGCAGAAAGTAGCCTGCTAGCTGCTACCCTAACAGGCATTCCCTGCTAATTTTCAGGTCGTATAGGTTTATTATTTAGGAGTACATTTGCTCGATGTATGGCGTAGGCTTAATAGTAAACGCTGTCAGCCCTGCGTAGGCAGGGAGTTAATCCGTATTAGCACTGCCTGCTATTCTCAAATAGGCTCTATCGAGCTTTGAAGCCTGCCCTTGCAGGTATGACAGGTTGTTTATTACCATTCGAACGCTTACATCAATCTTATGTACAAGTTAGATTGCTTTAGGATCGGGTCCATATTGGTTTTCCCCTTTTTGTCCCTCTCTAAGAAGTAGGATAAACAGCCAAAACATACCAACAATTGGAACTAAAAAGATGAAGTACATCCAGCCGCTTTTGCCATTGTCATGTAAACGTCTTACGGTTACCGCAATGGTTGGTATAATGATCGCTAGGTAGTATATTCCAAGAATAACTCCATACGAACCGATTGTTAAGTCTAGCACAAATGCGATAATGCTGGCAATAGAATTAAATAGCACAAACATCCAATACTCCATTCTCCTCGCTCTCCCACTAAAATCTACATACTGCTTTAATGCTTTTAGATACCATTTCATAAATACATGCTTTTTATTCTCCTACTCGTCTGGCTTTTCGGATACGCCCCATCTAATGGATAAAGTGCCAGCAAAAGTATAGATATAGAGCGCGTTAACAAAGAAAAATGGGCGCTTTTGGATCACGATTTTCGACCATTCAGCCACAGAAAAGCACCATTAACCGCTAATGGCTCTCAGAAGGCTGTTTTTTGGAGGGGATTCGGTCGCGTTTAGTCTGTTTATCCGGCGCTTTTTGTATGGGGAGGTAATATTTTTTTTGCTTCTTATTAAAAAACAAGGAACAGCTCTCCTTCAATTAATGGGATTATAATCTTCTGCCGCATGGTACGGGGTATTATTTTATTTTGTTGGATATTGCTGTATATGTTGTAGGGAAGTTTCATGAAACTTCCCTACAATATTTACGACTTATTTTTCTGGAAGAGCTGTTCGTAGCATAAATGCCTTATTTTATTATCTCCCACGCTACTCCAACCATCCAGCTGTACCTCCAAACTTTGCTAATAGGGAGTGTGCTGGGGTTGATGTCGTAGAAAGTTTTTGTTTTATATGGCCTATCTAGTCGATCTACTTGCGAGGTTGCCATACCAATGTTTATAAAGCATCTTTGGTTCCTTCCTAGGATTATAGTGCCGCCTGCTGCTGCTGCTATTTTTGTGTTATCGTTAAAAATGGCTCCTGCTCCCAAGAAACCTCCAATGTTTGTATACTTGCTGTTACAGGTATGTGCGCTTATGTAGATCATTGCACCAAAAGATATATGCCTATTCCGACTAGGATACATTGCCGTATAGGTTTTATTTGACTTTACTATTTGATTTTTTCCGGAATTATCAATGATCACCGTTTCTACGGTTGTATCTTTAGATACTGTCGTAAATTTTTCATCGTACAATCCAGATAGAAATACGCCAGTTGGTGTACTAAATCTTAGGGCATTTTTTAGTTCGATGGTTATTTTATCATGTTTCGAGCTCTTTTTAGTATTCATATCGTACTTGTAAATATTTAGACAGTGAATGTCTTTTGTAACTCTGTACGATTCCGAAACATAGTAGGATGGTGTCTTTAGGGCGTTTTGAATCTGGCTATATTTAAGGAGTGATTCGTTTATATAACGATTAGATGTATCAACCATTTTGATTAGTTCCGAAAGAGGTGACATTATCTGTTTTAGGTTGGATATATCTGTTACAATTGCGTCTTTTTCATTTTCTTTTTTAATCAGAGAATCCTCTTCTTTTTTTAAATTTTTATTCTTACCACTATTCTTGAATAATTTTATATTGGTTTTTATT
>NZ_JTLD01000013.1 GCF_000798815.1 Alistipes sp. ZOR0009
TTTTTTTTCGACACCCCAATAAGGACTAAATGAAAAAAGAAAACAGGCGTTAGCTGACAGCTACGACCAGCAAGATTGAGTAGATTAAGAGTATGGAAGCAGAAATAGCAATTTAGCCTAAGATGAAAGCGCTGCAGACGATGCTGCAATGAAATAGCTGCTAAGTGCTGGTTCTGCTAATCGTAATGTAGGCTTCGCTAACCATACTGTAATACCCGATTAACCACCATGTAATGCCAGCAAAGGGTGCTGCAACGTAAGTTTACGGCTATGTAACGGTTGCCAACGACATTGTAATGGCTGACAAATAACATTTCACCTCCGTGTAGCTGCATTGTAATGGCTGACTAACGACATTGTACGCCAAGCAGCCCGCCCTGCAACATAGCCTGACACCAGAACGAAATAACGCCCTCCGCCTGTTTTTTTAGCCGCCGCCAATGCAGTAGCTACAGAAAAGCGCGAGCATACAGCACCAGCAGCTTACCCTTGAAGTGCTAAGAACGTTACAATACCAGAAATTGACTGCCATTAAAATCAGGCTTCTGACTTGCTGAGAGGCTAATCATCTTGTCCGTACATTTTTCTTAACTCCTTTTAAGAAGAAAAGGGAACAGCGGGTTTCTGTATTAGCTAACTTTGCCCGATAACCATTCAAAATAAATTGAAATGCAACTAAGGAACTACTTTAAGCTGCTTCTTCTTTCTGCGGCAGGTATCTTTGTGCAAGGGTGCTCGTCTACGTCCCACATTCCAAGACCAACCGAAGGCTACGGCAATTTCGACTATAAGCCAACATCTTCTGTAGTTAGCGTACCTATTGCGCTAAGCGAGAAGGTTCTTAACGCAAAAATCAACGCGGAAATCAACGGTCTTTTGTACGAAGACAACAACATGAACGATGATAACATGATGGTGAAGGTTTGGAAGGCGCAGCCTATCCAAGTTTCGCTTAATGGCATGTCTATAGACTATAAGATACCGTTGAAGCTTTGGCTAAAAGGCGGATTCACCAAGTTGGGAATTACCGTAGCAAAGGATGTTGAGCTGCAGATTGCGCTTAAGTACCGCACCTCTTTGGCTATTGCACCCGATTGGACCATCAATTCGAAGACCGTATCAACCGGTTTTGAGTGGATTACCAACCCAGAGGTAAGCATGGCAGGCTTTAAGGTACCCGTTAAGCTGGTTGCCGACAAGGTTGTTAACGGAATGCAGGGCCGCGTTTGCTCGGAAATTGACGGGCAGATAAAGTCACAGTTTAACGTAAAGACGCTTATGGGCGATGCTTGGCGTCAAATTCAGCAGCCTATACTTATTAATAAGGACTACAACGTTTGGCTAAAGGTTACGCCAAGCGAAATTACCGCTACCCCATTTGTTACCCGCAACGGGATTATCAGCTCGGCTGTTGGCGTTAAATCAGAGACTGAAGTTTTGATATCACCTAAATCTCCAGCCTATACCCCAGTAGCAAAGCTGCCTAACTTCCGTGTTGTTCCCAAGTCGGACGGCTCATTTACCTTTAACCTTTGGACTGACATCCCTTATAGCGAAGCGGAGCAGATGGCCATTAAGGAAGTTAAGGGGAAAACCTTTAGCTCTGGAAGCAAGAAAGTTACCGTTAACGGAATTAAGATTTACGGAAGCAACGGAAAGACCATTGTTGCCGCAGATCTTACCGGAAGCTTTAATGGTACCATCTACTTTGCTGGAGTACCCTTCTACAACCATGAGAAGAAGACGGTAGAGGTGAAGGATCTTGATTTTGAGATGCAAACTAAGAATATTCTTTTCAAGAGTGCAGCGTGGCTGTTTAAGAGCACCATTAAGGATGCCCTTAAAGAAAACATGGTTTTCCCTGTTACCAGCTACTTTAACACTGCGAAGAACATGGCTAACGCCAGCTTAAAGAATAACAAATCGGTAAAAGAGGTAACCATCAACGGAGTGGTTGATCAAATTGACATTCAGGATATCTTCCTTACCGACAAATCTTTTAAGGTTTTAGGTATTGCCAAAGGCAAGCTTAACATCTCGTTAGACGGTCTTAACTTTTAGATAATAATTCTGTGTTTAAAGGGCATTTCCTGTAAAAAGGAGGTGCCCTTTATTTTTTCTAGCGCTATACTCGGGCTTTACTTTCATTCAATCCTCGCTCCTCCCCTTTTATTATCAATCAAATCTCCCTATCTTAGGAGGAGTAATCCAATGGCCGTCGAGAAAAGAAGCGCGTTAGCCCCTGCTGCTTCAGCAAATGAAGCACACCAAGCAGCGATGGGCAGGCTGTGTTGCCAAGCAAAACAGCAGTAACTCGAATCTCCCTTTTAGTATGACGGTCTGGCATATAATCCTCTTTTTGTAATGCAACAAAAGCTATCGTCGTACCAGCGGTTTTTAATACTGAAACTAAAAAAGCTATCCAACAAGCAGCTGATGCTAATATTTAGCATCCTGACAGGAGTTATCTGTGGATTTGCGGCCATTTCCATCAAGTGGCTTATCCATTTTGTAGAGACAACGCTGGTGAGCTGGATTCCTATAGAGAAAGGGAGCATCCTGCTTTTTGCCTACCCTATGGTTGGTATTCTGCTAACCATTCTGTTTGTTCGCTACTTTGTGAAAGATGATATTGGGCATGGCGTAACCAAGGTGCTCTACGCCATATCGAGGCGAAACTCTAAAATAAAGAGGCATAACATGTACACCTCGATGATTGCCAGCTCGCTTACCATTGGTATGGGAGGATCTGTTGGAGCAGAGGGGCCGATTGTGATGACAGGTGCGGCCATAGGCTCGAACATTGGCCAGTTTTTTAGGGTAGACTACCGGATGATTACGCTGCTTTTAGGAGCAGGAACAGCGGGAGCCATTGCAGGCGCCTTTGGTGCTCCGCTTGCAGGGATGATTTTTACGCTAGAGGTGCTGATGCTCGATCTTACCATGGCTGCGGTTATTCCTTTGCTCCTTTCGACGGTAAGTGCGGTAAGCATTACCTACGTTTTTATCGGTTCCTTTCTGGTATTTCCTGAAAAAGTAATCGTAAACTTTTCGGTTTACAACATTCCCTACTACATCATTCTGGGTATATTTTGTGGAGCCATAGCACTCTACTTTACCTGGGGTTCTCTGAAGATAGAATCGTTTTTTAAGCGTCAGCAGAGCATTACCAAGCGCCTTTTGATAGGAGGCACGCTGCTTGGTATCATGATTATGCTCTTTCCCTCGCTATACGGAGAGGGCTACGAACCCATTGGCAAGCTACTTTCGCTAGACCACCATTCGCTCTTTGAGCGCACCCTATACTACGGGCTGCGCAATGAGACGTGGGCGCTACTGCTAATACCGATTGCCATTATAGCGCTTAAGATTCCGGCCATGGCCTGCACGTTTGGGGCAGGTGGCGTTGGAGGTATTTTTGCGCCAAGCCTCTTTGTTGGAGGTTTTGCGGGCTTCTTTATTGCAACATCGCTTAACGTATTCTTTGGGTTAAACCTGCCTGTTGGAAACTTTACGCTGGTAGGCATGGCAGGCGTGCTTGCTGGAGTTATGCATGCCCCCCTAACGGGGATATTTCTGATTGCAGAGATTACAGGAGGATATCAGCTCTTTATTCCGCTAATGATAACGGCAGCACTAGCCTATACCACCGTTTATAGCAGAAACAAGCACTCGCTTTACACGCTACGATTGGCGCAGACTGGAGATTTGATTACGCACCATAAGGATAAGGCGGCAATAACCGTAATGACGCTTAACGAGGTTATAGAGCGAGACTTCTGCCCTATTGAAGTTAACGCTACACTAGGGGAGCTTGTTGTCACCATTGCCAAATCGAAGCGGAACCTTTTTCCCGTGCTAAACGAGAAGCAGCAGCTGCAGGGTATTGTGCTGTTGGATGACATTCGTCAGCTTATGTTTGACCAGTCGAAATACGAGACGGTCTTTGTGAGAGAGCTGATGGCTACTCCTCCTGATTATATTGTTGACAATGAAGCAATGGAGGTGGTATTCGAAAAGATGGAATACTCAGGAGCATGGAACTTACCCGTTATTGACGAAGATCAGCGCTACGTAGGATTCATATCCCGCTCTAAGATCTTATCTATCTACCGAAAAAAGCTGGTTGAACTCTCGGACGATTAACCCACAGGCTTACTATGGCAAAGGAAAACAAGTATCAGAATGTAAGTTTTAGTAGCGTTGAAGAGATGCTGGAGCATATACCTGAGAATGAACGGCTGGTGGTTGAGCTGCTAAGACGTATCGTTACGGATTGCATGCCGCATTGCTCGGAAAAGCTGATGTTCAACATCCCGTCGTACAAGCAACACTACAGCGTTTGCTTCATTTGGCCATCGGCGGTAAAATGGGGAAAGGTACCACGGGAAGGAGTTCGGTTTGGCTTTATGCGAGGAGACTTACTAAACGATGATGGGACATATCTGCAAAGAGACGGACGAAAGCAGGTGTACTGCCGCGATTTTTTCGGAGTAAACGATGTGGATATCGACCTGCTAAAATCGTATATCTACGAAGCAGCAGCTGTAGACGAGCAGCTTTACCTAAGCAAACGTGCGAAAAAGCGGTAGTTATCAGTTCTTTTACGGAAATCAATCATTTTCCTGCTATTAAATACCATATTACATCTTTTTTGGAAGTCTTATTTATATATCTTTAACCCGCAAATAACTAAAAAAACGTATTATGGTTCGCGACACACAAATATTCGACCTTATTGCTAAGGAACGCGAAAGACAAACGCACGGTATTGAACTTATTGCATCTGAAAACTTCGTTTCAGACCAAGTTATGCAGGCAATGGGCTCTGTGCTTACCAATAAATATGCAGAAGGATACCCAGGAGCACGCTACTATGGTGGATGCCAAGTAGTAGATATCGTTGAGCAGCTTGCCATCGATCGTCTGAAAGAGGTTTACGGAGCAGAGTATGCAAACGTACAACCACACTCTGGAGCACAGGCAAACATGGCCGTATTTATGGCTTGCCTTAAGCCAGGAGATACCTTTATGGGATTAGACCTAGCTCATGGTGGCCACCTTTCGCACGGTTCGCCTGTAAACATGTCTGGGTTTATGTACAACCCTATTGGCTACAAGGTGAACGAAGAGGATGGCATGGTTAACTACGATGAGATGGAGCGCCTTGCGCTTGAGCACAAGCCAAAGATGATTATTGGTGGAGCATCAGCCTACTCTCGTGAGTGGAACTACAAGCGTATGCGCGAGATTGCAGATAAGGTAGGCGCTATCTTTATGGTAGACATGGCTCACCCTGCAGGTCTTATCGCAGCTGGTCTTCTTGACAACCCCGTTAAGTATGCCCACATTGTTACCTCAACAACCCACAAAACCCTTCGTGGACCACGTGGTGGTATCATCCTTATGGGTAAGGACTTCGAAAACCCATTTGGTTTGAAGACTCCTAAGGGCGAAATCAAGATGATGTCTGCTGTTCTTAACAGCTCTGTATTCCCTGGTATTCAAGGTGGACCACTAGAGCATGTTATCGCTGCTAAGGCTGTAGCTTTTGGCGAAGCTTTAACTCCAGAATACAAGGTATACCAAGATCAGGTGAAGAGAAATGCTGCCGTTCTTGCTAAAACCTTTGTAGACATGGGCTACAAGGTGATTTCTAACGGTACCGATAACCACCTTATGCTTATCGACCTTCGCACCAAGTATCCAAACATTACCGGAAAGCAGGTTGAGAATACGCTTGTTAAGGCTGATATCACCATTAACAAGAACATGGTTCCTTACGATTCTCGCTCGCCATTTACTACCTCTGGTATTCGTGTTGGTGCGCCAGCAATCACCACTCGTGGCTTAAAGGAAGAGCACATGCCACTTATCGTTGAGTATATCGATGCGGTTATTGCCAACTTCGAGAACGAAACTAAGATTGGTGCTGTACGTACCGAAGTTAACAAGCTAATGCAGGATCTACCACTTTTTGCTTGGTAGTAAACTCCTATATTGCTAGATAATTTAAAGGCTACTCCGCAAGGAGTGGCCTTTTCTTTTACTTGATATTTATACTTTTGAAGTAAGCATCGAATTAAATATTAAAATATGAATGTCATGAGATGGGTTGTGGCTGCGCTTTTTATCGTTTTACTCATTTATTGGACCGTGTTTACCAACGGACGAAACGGCTACATCAATAGCGCCATTGGGGCACTATCTGCTGCCAGCATTGCCTATCTATACGTTAAGGATATAAGGCATCATCGAAATAAAAAGTAAATTTGCAGCAAAACAATGCTGATATGATGAAGTACGTTAGGCATGCGCTGGTAGGTATTAGCTGCATCCTGTTTCTTTACCTGCTGCTATTTACCGACGCCTCCTTTTCGGGGAATACCCTTTTGTGGTCGGTGCTATTGGCTATATCGGTTGCCGTGTTTGGGTACGATTACTACCGCTACCGAAAAACAAGAAGGTAACCACTACTATAAACCCTTATGATTATGGAGAAAGAGAAAAAATATTCATGTCCCCAGTGCGGCGCCAAAGTTTCGTTGGGGTACGCCTTTACGATTGCAGATAACAAGCGCTATGTTTGCCAAAAATGCGGAACGCATTCGGTTCCCAAAACGGATAACATCGTTTACTACCGCATAGCCACCATCATCCTAACGCTGGTATTTATGCTTGCATACAACCATGTGGTATTTACAAAGATGGAGGTTGAGCGCTACCTTCCTAATCAGCTGATAATGCTTGCTGCCACCGCCGCGTTTTACCTTACCGTGGTTTACCTTTTAATTATACGCGTGGTAGCCATGAAGCGCTTTGGCGACTAGTCGCTTTCGACAATGCTAAAGCGACTCTGCTCGTGGGTAGATTCGATTTTTATTACATTGATGGATAGTAGGTCGAGCACCAAACGCTCGGCCTCTTTTGTCGAGAGCTGCTGCTTTTTCCAAATCTTTGTAAAGGACAGAGGACCGGTTGCTGTTAGCAAATCGACCAGCTGCTGATGGCGATTGCCAAAGCTGACGGGACGAGGCTTAGAGCAAGACTGCCTAAGATACTTAGCATGTAGGTATCCGACCTTGATATTCTCGTCGGCAATGCGAATGTAGGTGGTTGGTTTTCCCTCCTTATCGGGTGCCGAGTGCGGTTTTCGGGTGCTTTCCGCTATGATTATCTCCAAAACAACCTTCCCGTTAACCTCCCATCTTTTTACATCAAAAGGAACCTCTGGCTTACAGAATACCTGAGCGGCTGTCTCAATCATGTAGTACTCCTCGTCGCTGTTTACGCCTGCTATTCGTCCGTTATCTTTTACGCCAAGCAGCAAAGATCCACCCGAAGTGTTGGCAAACGCCGCCAACGAGCGAGCAATCTTCTTGGAGTCGGTTACCGCATATTTAAAGTCGAGGTGCAAACCTTCGCCCTCGGATATTCGTTGAAGTAAGCTACTAGCCACGGTTGAATTCTTTTACTATTGAGGTTCCTTTATTCTCCACACTACGCCTGTACCTATAACGCCAGCCGCAACAACAACAAGCCGAACAGGCCAGCTGTATATAAATAAGGATGTAGAGAGAATAATCATCATCCACATAAGAATGAAAATTCGATACTTGGATTTACGGCTAAGTCCCCTTTCGTAGTTGGCGATGTACCTTCCGAAGAAGGGGTTGCCTATCAGCTTTTGGTGCAGGCGTTCGCTGCTCCTGACGTAGAACCATGCAGCCAGCAGCACAAATGGTGTTGTTGGTAACCCGGGTACCACAATACCTACAATGCCACAACCGAGAGAGATGGTTCCTAAACCAACAAAAAGCACCTTCCGCATCATCCAGCTTCGAATATTAGGCAGCAAAGATACAATAACCGCGAAAATGGCCGGGCATTTTACCTTCTTTAAACGCAAAAGAGAAGCGCTTACGGCAACAAATGCCCGCTTCCCTTTTAGCCTTTCTTAAAACAGGCCGCTTGTCAATCTCATTAATTGGCACTTACTTTGCAATCCGTAATATTTAACGGGCGACTCGTAGAATTTCTGGAACTTTTAGCAGCCGTTTCTCACCTTGAAACCCATCTCCGCCAGGACGATGTTCAAGTGGTAAAAGTTCTCTTCGAGGGCAAGGTCTCGCTCAAGAAAATCACTTTACTAAAAAAAATAGTATGAAGCGTTTTTGGCGTCTTTACAGGCCCCACTATCGCAGCACGCTAAGTCTTGGGCTACCTGTGATGGTTTCGCAGCTAGGTCAAATATCTGTGGCTGTTGTCGACGTGATGATGATTGGACGATTAGGAGCAATACCGCTAGCTGCAGCGGCATTTGCCACCATGCTTGTTTCGCTACCTCTCTACTTTGGAATGGGGTTTGCCCTTTCGATAACACCCCTTACTGGTAAGGCCTTTGGGGCAAACAATCACCGCGAGGTGGGCGTACTTTGGAAGAATGGCGTGGTATCCTACCTTTCGGTGGGACTTCTTCTGCTTCTTATAAGCGCTATTCTGTATGGCGGCATGGCGTTTATGAATCAGCCCGACAGCATTATTCCCCTCGCACGCCCCTTCTTTATTCTTATAGCAATCTCCATGTTTCCCGTAATGATCTTTATGCTGGGAAAACAGGTGCTAGAGGGGCTTGGAGACACGCGTACGGCTATGGTGATTACCCTTATCGCCAACCTGATCAACATTGTGGGCAACTACCTTCTTATTTATGGAAACTTAGGAATGCCAACGCTGGGCGTAAACGGCGCTGGGGTGTCAACGCTTACGGCACGAACCTTTATGGCGGTAGCTATAATGGTGGTGGCGCTACGTAAGCCAATACTTCGTCAAGCGCTACAGCTGGCAAAAGACGTTAAGGCTTCGTTTTCGCAGGTTAAGAGGATTTACAAGCTAGGTGTTCCGATGGGGATGCAGGTTTTCTCCGAGGCTTCGGCCTTTATCTTTGCAGGACTGATGATGGGATGGCTTGGAGAGATTGGTTTGGCCGCCCACCAGGTAGTTATTAGCCTTTCTGGCTTAGGTTTTATGCTCTACCAGGCAATTGGGATGAGCACCACCATACGTGTTAGCCAACTTTCGGCGCTTGGTACTCCCTCCATCGTTCGTAGGGCTTCGGTGGCGTCGAGCCAGATTGCCGGAGTGATGGTGGTAGTCATCAGCGGGCTATTTCTATTATTCCACAAGGAGATTCCCTACCTCTTTACGCAAGACGAGGCAGTGGCGCTTGTTGCATCTAAGCTGCTTATTGTATTCATCATATTTCAGGTATTTGATGCTGGGCAAATTGTCTTTTCGGGTATACTCCGAGGCTTAGCCGACGCCCGAATTCCGAGCATGCTTACCTTCGTTTCGTACTACCTTATATCCATCCCCATAAGCTATCTGGCCGCCTTTAAGCTGGGCTTTGGCGAAGTTGGCATCTGGATGGGATTCCCCATAGGATTGGGTATTTGTGCGCTGCTATTCTACTTCCGTATCCGAATTCTGATGGGAAGGTTGGAGTTAGCCAGAGCGTAGGCCGAGGTTTCCCAAACAGCACTGCAGGTAGAAAAAGCGATTGCGTAGCTACCTCAATAAAAAAACAAATGCGGAGCTACAGCTCCGCATTTGTTTTTTATCGTTACAGCACTGTGGCTATCGTAACTGTGCCCCAAAGTTTCTATCAAATGCCTTGATGAGGTTATCCATCATGCGGTCGATTTGCTGATCGGTTAGCGTCTTGGTTTCGTCCTGTAGGATGAAGCTAAGCGCGTACGACTTCTTCCCTTCTGGAAGGTTCTTTCCTTCGTAAACGTCGAATAGGCCAACCTTTTTCAGGAACTTCTTCTCGGTTTGGAAGGCAGTCTCGCGCAGCTGAGCAAATGTTACCTTCTTATCGAGTAGCAGCGCTAGATCGCGACGCACCTCCTGGAACTTAGAAATTTCCTTGTAGGTAGTCTTGTTGTTGCGAACAAAGTTAATGAGCAAGTCGAAACGGATTTCGGCAAAGAAAACGTCGTTCTTTACGTCGAACTGGTTGCGGAACTTCTTAGCCACCACGCCCATCTCCACAAACTTCTTACCGTTTAGGAGGTAGGTAACGCCATCGCTGATGAAGTCGAGCGAGCATTCGTCGGTCTTAAGATCGAACAAACTGATGCCAAAGCGAAGCAGCAGCTGCTCTACCGAAGCGCGTAGGGTAAAGTAGTCGCTCTGCTCTACCTTCGTATTCCAACTTTCGGCGTTTTTGTTGCCGGTAACAAATAGCGCCACGTGGTAGTTTTCGGTGTAAGCACGAAGATGGTTCTCCCCGTTGGCCTTCTCGGCGTTGTAGCTGTACACGTTACCAAACTCGTAGAGCTTAAGGTCGGCGTTACGATGGCTGGTGTTAAGCCCAATTGCCTCCATACCGTTAAAGAAAAGGGTTTGGCGCATCACGCTAAGGTCTCCGCTAAGCGGGTTGATGATGCGAACGGCCTTCTCCTCGGGGTAGGCTGCAAGGTCTTGGTAGTAGCCAGCCTTGGTAAGCGAGTTGGACATGATTTCGTTGAAGCCGTTGCTCGAAAGCAGATCAGCGGCGGTGTTTACGATCCTGTCCTTTTCGGGACGAGGCTCGAACGAAAGCGTAGAGCGCACCTGCAGCGGCATCTCGATGTTGTTGTACCCGTAGATACGAAGCACCTCCTCTACCACATCGGCCTCGCGCTGTACATCCACGCGGTATGGTTCTACGCTAAGAAGCAGCGCGTCGCCCTCCTCCTTAACGATGGCAATATCCAGCGCAGCTAGAATATTTTTGATGGTTTCGGTTTCGATATCCTTGCCAATTAGCTTGCGCATTCTGTTTAGCGAAACCTCCACGGTAAAGTTTTCGATTGGATTTGGGTAGATGTCGATGATATCCGAAGATATTTCGCCACCAGCCAGCTCCTTAACCAAAATAGCCGCACGCTTAAGCGCGTAGATGGTTAAGTTTGGATCTACGCCACGCTCGAAGCGGAACGAAGAGTCGGTGTTTAGCCCATGACGACGGGCGGTTTTGCGCACCGATACGGGGTTAAAGTAGGCGCTCTCGATAAAGATGTCGGTGGTAGCTTCGGTTACGCCCGAGTCTAGCCCGCCGAACACCCCTGCAATGCACATTGGCTCGGCAGCGTTGCATATCATCAGGTCGTTTTCGTTTAGCTTGCGCTCAACTCCGTCCAGCGTGGTAAATGGGGTAGCCTCTGGGGTAGTGCGCACCACCACCTTTGCTCCGCTAATCTTGGCGGCATCAAAGGCATGTAGGGGTTGGCCCAGCTCGTGAAGGATGAAGTTGGTGATATCGACCACATTATTCTTTGGGTTGATACCGATGGCGCGAAGCTTCTTCTGCAGCCACTCTGGCGATGGGGCCACCTTTACGTTGGAAACGGTGATGCCCGAGTAGCGGGGACAAGCCTCTACGTTTTGAACCTCAACGGGGATAACGCGCGAGGTGCTATCCACCTTAAACGCATCTACCGATGGTTTTTCGAGCGAGCAGGCCACGCCGTTCGCCTTTAGGTACGCGGCAATGTCGCGTGCCACGCCGTAGTGCGATGCCGCATCGATACGGTTTGGGGTTAGCCCTATTTCGAATACGTACTCATCTTCTAGCTTAAAGTACTCCTTGGCAGGTGTTCCTACAGGTGTTTGGGGATCGAGCACCATGATACCATCATGCGATGCACCCAGCCCCAGCTCGTCTTCGGCGCAAATCATACCCAACGACTCCACGCCACGAATCTTAGACTTCTTAATCTTGAACTCCTCGTCGCCCGAGTAAAGCACGGTGCCCACGGTTGCCACAGGGACTTTTTGCCCGGCAGCTACGTTTGGCGCGCCGCACACGATTTGTAGCGGCTCGGCAGCGCCCACATCCACCTTGGTAACGCTTAGCTTATCGGCATCGGGATGGCGCTCGCACTCCAGCACGTAGCCAACCACTACGCCTTCCAATCCGCCTTTAATGGCTTCTTCCTTCTCTAGCGAGTCTACCTCCAAACCAATCGAGGTAAGAATTTCAGAAATCTGTTCGGGTGTAAGGTCGGTTTTCAGGTAGTCCTTTAACCAACTGTAGGAAATATTCATTTTGAAAAGATTTATCTCGTGTCAAATAAGCCGTAAAAATACTGATTTGATGCTAATACCATGCACCTCGGGCCAAAAAAAGTACGAGTTTTTGCCCGTTTCGGGGATATTTTAAGTTTGTTTTTTAATTCGTTGGCCATGTATGGAGGCCTTTTTGGATGGTGGCAAAATGTTTTGTCAGCCGTGCCCTATCGGCATGAAGGATGGCCCAACGCGCGCCCCATTTTGTGGCACCAGCAGCACAACCAAAGCCAGCATCGCGCAGGCCTATCCCGAATATACCCGCCGACGGCGCTCCCACAAGCCGCTCCACCTCCCCCATCGCTTACTATGGAGTAGTGTTAACGTATTCTGCGAGCACCAAGGCTTACTCCAAACTTTCCAAACTGAGCTATGCCAGCACTAAGGCTTACTCTAAACTCTCCGGATCGAATTCTGCCGACACCAAAGCCTACTCCAGAGTAGTGTTAACGTATTATGCCAGCACCAAGGCTTACTCCAAACTTTCCAAACCGAGCTATGCCAGCACTAAGGCTTACTCTAAACTTTCCTGATCGAATTCTGCCGACACCAACGCTTACTACAGAGTAGTGTTAACGCATTCTGCCAGCACTAAAGCTTACTCTAAACTCTCCAGACCGAATTATGCCGACACCAACGCTTACTCCAGAGTAGTGTTAACGTACTCTGCCGACACTAAAGCTTACTCCAAACTTTCCAGACGGAATTCTGCCGACACCAACGCTTACTACAGAGTAGTGTTAACGCATTCTGCCAGCACTAAAGCTTACTCCAAACTTTCGGCATGGAACTATGCCGGCACCGAGGCGTACTACGGAGGGCGGGATGCAAAAAGAGGGAGATCCGAAGATCGCCCTCAAGCCCTAGATACAGACAATATCGAGCCTACTTATAAAGTTGCTTGAACTCTATTCCAGATATACGGCGAAACTCCTTACTCGAAGGTCCAAATGCGCCCTTAACGTACGCCTTTGCGTTTTTACAGAGGTTGTATAGCGAATCCTCGTTGGTATAGAAGATGTCGGTTAAAGTAGTACGAGCGGTATCGAATGCAGCTTCGGTTTCGATGCAGCGGCTGTTGGCCTCGTTGAGATCGGAGGAGAACTGGCGCACGGCCTCGGTTTTGATGTCATCCTCATTTACCTTGTAGTGGGGGTTAGCCTCTACGTAGGTGGCGAGCTGGGCAAAGTTGCTAGCTCTATCTTCATATCCCATTTGCAGGGTGGTGTTCTTCTTGGTTTGTGTTCCGTTGGCGGCTGCTGCGGTGTCGGACTTTGCGCCCACCTCGCCCCTAATACGACGCTGTACGAGACGTACCGTGTCGACAGAACGATGGTCTATCCCCGAAATGGAGTAGATGCTTACAACCCTTGAGGTGTAGGCGTTGAGTTCTCCAAACATCTGCGCGCGAGCGGCGATGGTATCGCTGTGGGTGGTTTCGGCGGCCTGCAGGTTACCCAATGCGGCGGTACCGCTTGCGTATGCCTTTTCGAGATTAACCACGGTTAGCTTGGGTTCGGCGGGGTTGTACTTGACACCAAACTCCTTTACGGCGTTAATTAGCGTGTTGCAGGCAGCAAGGTTGTTGGCATGCCCAGTGTTGCTTGATTTCACCATATCAACATCAATCTTTAAAAAATTAGAATAAATATTAGCTTGGGGCCACCAGCCTTTTGCACCGGGGTGTGCGAATTTTAGGGTTAGACACGCCAGCACTACGGATAGCAGCTGCATGTAAAAATAATAAATTTCATTAAATACTATACTTTTGTTTAAATTTTTGTTGTTTTTATCGTCATTCCTGATAACCAAAAGCTAAAATACCGCCTACAGGGGAATATCCACCTCCGTAACCGCCATTTTTGCGGGCAGCACAAGGCTGTTCTTTTAGAATGATGCATAAAATGGGCCGTAGAGGCATTGTACCGCCATCGGACCAAAAATATTTGGATGGATAGGCGGAGGCATGGGGATGGTGGGGACAAAAAAAAGGAGACACGCTGGTGGTGTCTCCTGCCGATATCGACCTATATTAAGGTGTGGTACTACATGGCAATTAGCCCTTTTTTCTGTATGTCGGCAACAATGGCCTTTGCGACGCCCTTGGCAAGCGATGCCTTGCTGCCGGGGTCGTAGCTGCGGGTTTGTCCGGAGTATAGCAGGTCGTTGCGGCCTACCGAGTAGAGCTCGGACTGAAGAACGTAGCTGGTGTTGGTGGTATAGTAGCCGGGGGTGTAGGTTTGCTCGTACACCACCATGTATCGGCGGTAGTAGCGGCTATATCCAACAACCCGAGGGGTGGTGTACATGGTTCCGGGGGTATGTACGCGCTCCTTCTCCCTATCTACGAGGCTAACGATCATTACGGAGCTGTAGCCGAGGCTGCGTACCTTATCGTTAACCTGCTCTTCGGTTAGCCCCTTAAACCCTTTGGGCCCGAAGACGTCGGTTGCGGAGGTTGCCTTGATACCTTTATTTTGTAGCTCGATGGCTATCTGCCTTTCGAGGTTCTCGCGGAGCTCCAGGTTCTTGGGTCCCATCATTCCTAGTACGAGTACGTTGCCAATGCTTCCCTGCTGGGCTTCGGGAGCCTTCCACGACGACACCAGCTGCGTGCTGCTGCAGCTCGCTAAAAGCATGGCAGCAGCTACCATTACTAACAAGTTTATTCGTTTCATATCACAACATTATTTAGTTGATACTTGAATTGTAGCGCTCTTACTCACCTCTGCAAATATTTATCCACACTAAGCAGGCCGTTAGCCTTGGTTAGTACTAAACGTATCCATTTGCGTTAAGATTACGATTGGGAGGGAAAATATCGGATTATTTGGCCTTGTTTAGCTGCTTTTTGTAGCGATTGACATACTCCGGCTGCGCGGTGTGGGATTGGGCGCTGCGGGTTGCCGTGTGGGGCGAGGCGGAGCGGCAGCTTAAAGCGGCAGCGGCAGGATGCGGGGATGCAAAAAAAAGCCCCAGAAGAAGAGTCTTCTGGGGCGAGGCCGTAAAGCCTGTAGTAAGGTATCGTTACGATAGCTTAAGTACCTCTTCTTGTACCAGCTTGTACTGTCCAAGGTCCTTAACATCGCTCTTTGCAATGTAGTTGTAGCGCTCCTTGTTCCAAGCAGCACCAAGCTTGATGTACACATCAGCCGAGTTGATGAACTTCTCGTTACGCTGAGAGTCGATTAGCAGCAGGTAGCCCATGATGATGTGGCCAGCCATCTCTACCAAACGGCGAGCGTGGAAGTCTAGGAATTCGGTATCGCCAGCGGCATGAACAATTTCGAATGCCTTTACGTACTCTTCGGTCATATCGGCAAGGGTCTTCTTCATGTACTCGTGGTCGGTGTGTACCGGAGCAGCCGCGTAGGCCTTCATTTGCTGAAGGAATACGCCGGTGGTAACGCCCTTGATAGCGGCCACCACCTGCAGCTGCGAAGTACCTTCGTAGATGGTGGTGATACGCGCGTCGCGGATGATACGCTCGATTGGGTAGTCCTTCATGAAGCCTGATCCGCCGTGAATTTGAAGCGAGTCGTAGGCAATAGAGTTGCTGTACTCCGAAGAGAATAGCTTAAGCAGCGGCGTGTAGCAGTCGGCCAGCTTGTTGAACTCCTTTTGCTCGTCGCGCTCTTCCTTCTCGAGCTTACGATCTTGAGAGATGTGGTAGTACGCTTTGTACACATCTACAAAACGAGATGTTTCGTAAAGAAGCGCACGAGAAGCGTGAAGCTTCGCCTTCATGTTGGTTAGCAGCTCGTATACGGCAGGGAACTTGATGATTTCCTTACCAAACTGTACGCGCTCGTTGGCGTACTTAAGCGCCTCGCGGTAGGCAGCCTCGGAAAGACCAACCGACTGGGCACCTACACCAAGACGAGCACCGTTCATCAACGACATTACGTACTTGATAAGACCCATCTTGCGGTCGCCAACAAGCACTGCAGGAGCGTTGGTAAATACAAGCTCGCAGGTTGGAGATCCGATGATACCCAGCTTGTGCTCGATACGACGAACCTTCATGGCATTATCCTTCTTGTCGTACACGAAAAGAGAAAGACCACGAGCGTCGTTGGTACCATCCTCAGAGCGGGCAAGAACTAGCGAGATTTCGGCATCGCCGTTGGTGATAAAACGCTTAACACCGTTTAGCAACCAAGTGCCCTTCTTCTCGTCCCAAGTAGCTCTAAGCTGTACTGCCTGAAGGTCCGATCCAGCATCTGGTTCGGTAAGGTCCATAGCAGCCGTTTGTCCTTGGTTGATACGAGGAAGGAAGGTGTCCTTAATCTCCTTTGATCCGAACTCGTGAATGGTTTCGGCGCAGTCTTGTAGCCCCCAGATGTTGGCAAAACCAGCATCGGCACGAGAAACAAGCTCGGCAGCTACCACATAAGGAACCATAGCGAAGTTTAATCCGCCATATTCGCGTGGAAGCGACATTCCGTAAAGGCCAGCTTGGGTAAGTGCGTCGTGGTTTTCTTGAGTTCCACGAGCGTACTTAACGCGGTCGTTAATAACCTCTGGTCCTTCGGCGTCAACCGACTCGGCGTTAGGGCCAAGAATGTTTCCGCAAATATCACCCACAATCTCCAAGGTCTTATCGTAGCTATCAAGAGCATCCTCAAAGTCGATAGGAGCGTAATCGTAGGTGTTCTTATCTTCAAATCCCCTTTCCTTTAGCGCCACGATTTTCTTCATCAGCGGGTGGCCAAGGTGGAATTTCAAATCTTCGTTATCTGTATAAAAATTTGCCATTTTCAAAGTTTATTAGATCAGGCATCGGTATCTTTTAGCGCGTGCTATCGTGATACATGATACGTGATACGTGATACTCTATTACTTCGAGTTGCTCTTGTAGTACTTAATCATCTTAGGGATGATATCGGCCACATCACCGGTAATTGCGTAGTCGGCAATTTGGTTGATAGGTGCATTCGGATCGTTATTTATAGAGATAACCATAGCCGATTGCTCCATACCAGCGGTGTGCTGAATTTGGCCAGAGATACCACAAGCGATGTAAAGCTTAGGGCGAACGGTAACACCGGTTTGACCGATTTGACGGGCATGCTCGGCATATCCTGCGTCAACAGCGGCACGCGATGCGCCAACCTCGCCACCTAGCACCTGAGCAAGCTCGTGTAGAAGGGCAAAATTTTCTTTAGAGCCAACGCCGTATCCACCAGCAACGATAATTGGGGCCCCTTTGATGTCGATCTTGCGCTCTTCGATTTCGCGCTCGATGATGCGAACCAGCTCGTCGGCATCAGTAAGGTACTTGTTAACGTCAACTGTTTTTACAGCGGCAGGCTTAGCGTTTGCAATAACGTCCTTCTTCATTACCCCCTCGCGAACGGTTGCCATTTGTGGGCGGCAATCGGGGTTGATGATGGTAGCAATGATGTTACCACCAAACGCTGGGCGGATTTGGTAAAGAAGGTTTTCGTATACCTTGCCACTCTTGTTTTCGGTATGCGAGCCGATTTCTAGCGATGTACAGTCGGCAGTTAACCCGCTGTGTAGCGCAGAAGAAACGCGTGGAGCCAAGTCGCGACCAATTGATGTAGCACCAAATAGGGCGATTTGAGGCTTCTCTTCGGTGAAGATAGCGTTAACAAGGGTAGTGTGAGGCAGGTTGCGGAAAGGGTAAAGGCGAGCATCGTCGGCAACATGTACCACATCGGCACCGTACTGTCCTAGCTCTACTTCGATTCCGGCAAGGTTGTGACCAATAGCAAGCGCCTCTAGCTGGCAGCCTAGCTGATCGGCAAGGTTACGGCCTTTGGTAAGTAGCTCAAGGCTTACATCGGCAACCTTACCATTTTCTATTTCGCAGTAAACAAAAATGTTGTTCACGGTAAAAGTCTTTTAAAGTTTAGAAAATTATTAAGATTAACCAATGGTGTGATTAGCCATAAGCTCTTTCATCAACCATTCGATATCGGCATTTTCGCTTGTTAGGCGCTTTGCCTCCTTAGCGGCAAACACCACGTTTTCGATCTTTTTCACCTTAGTTGGCGAGCCAGATAACCCTAATTGCTCGGCTTCAGCCTCAACATCGGCTACCCCCCACTCTGGAATACGAAGGTATTCGCGGTTTTGCAGCTCCATGTAGTAGTCAGAAGTTTGCTCTTGAAGCTCAGTTACCGTACGAGCGTGCTTAAACTTCATTAGGTACTTGGCGTTACGTGGACGAGCTTCTGGAGCCGACGCCGTAACGGTAACCACCATTGGAAGTTTACCAGCTACCACCTCAACACCATGCTCCAAACGACGCTTGATAACCAATTCGCCCTCTTCGAAAGCAATGATGTTCTCAGCATAGGTAACCTGAGGCCAACCCATCTTTTCGGCAACTTGTGGTCCTACCTGAGCGGTATCACCGTCGATAGCCTGACGACCTGCAATTACCAAATCGGGTTGTATTTTAGCTACAGCCTTTGATAGCGCATAAGAGGTTGCCAAAGTATCCGAACCAGCGAACTTGCGGTCGGTAAGTAGGACTCCGTTGTCTGCGCCACGGTACATTCCTTCGCGGATGATGTCTGCGGCACGTCCTGGACCCATTGTAAGAATGGTGATAGTTGTTCCAGGATATCTGTCTTTTAATCTTAGAGCCTGCTCTAAGGCATTCAAATCCTCGGGATTGAAGATCGCAGGAAGGGCGGCACGGTTAACAGTTCCGTCTGCCTTCATAGCATCCTTACCCACGTTGCGGGTATCGGGTACTTGCTTTGCGAGTACAACAATCTTTAAACCTTTATTTGTCATATCTATTAAGGGTAATTTTTTGCTGTGACGGGCAAATATAGAAAAAAATGCAACCGAAGTAACTCGCCATCCCCTTCTTTAAGACTCTTCTTTGTTAATAGTTTTTAAAACTAAACGAAATCAGCAGGAGGTTAAGCCCCCTTATCCGTTCGTTTATACCGAATTATGATTTTGATTAGATTTAATCAACTTTTACAGATTTACTAATTACAACAAACTGCTTTTAAACAGGTTTTAAAAGCACGGACGCTGCTCCCTTACTGTTAACAAAACAGATGTTAATACGCGCTGGCTATCGGAGTGTTAGCCGCCTCTATCGGCTACCCGTTTTTCTGCATTTATTCACTTTATGCCTCAAAAGGCACTACAACAGCCTCTCAAATTTATGGATATTCCTAGCAAACTATTATATTTAAACAATGTTGTTTAGATAGCCACCAAAAACATTCTGTCCATGTTCTCCATTAAACTAAAAAAGACCTCTGTCTTTTTACTTTTTCTGCTGTTTTGGATTAGCATTCTTCCGCTTTCGGCACAGCGACCCAAGATAGGTTTAGCGCTGGCGGGTGGCGGAGCAAAAGGGCTGGCGCATATTGGTATTCTTAAAGCAATAGATAGCGCAGGCTTAAAGGTAGACTACATTACAGGGACTAGCATGGGAGCCATTGTCGGTTCGCTTTACGCTGCGGGCTATTCGGGAAAGCAAATTGAAGAAATTACCCTATCCATCGATTGGGGGCAGCTCTTTAAAAACTCAGCAAACTACAAGGATATCGCCTTAAGCGAAAAGGACGAGTACAACGGCTACATACTAGAAGTACCCCTTATCGGATATAAGCCTGCCCTTTCGTCGGGATTAATTAACCCAGAAGGGATTTGGGCAGAATTCTTAAAGCACCTGTATCCTGTTTACGACGTTAAAGATTTTCACAAGCTAAATATCCCCTTCGAGTGCATTGCAACCGATTTGGAAACAGGAAAACCCGTTGTGCTTTCGTCGGGTGAGATTGTGCAGGCCATACGCAGCAGCATGGCAATTCCATCGGTGTTTACCCCGGTAGAGTATCAGGGTAAGTATTTGGTTGATGGTGGACTTGTTCGCAACTTCCCAGTTCGGTATGCCAAGGAGATGGGTGCCGACTACCTTATTGGCGTTAGCCTTTGGGATGGGCTGCTAAAGCGCGACCGCATTACCAACGCGCTGGACGTGTTTAACCAAATTACCAGCTACGTTGATGCTGCAGATGCCGAAGAGGAAAAAGCAATGTGCAACCTGCTCATATCGCCTCCAATTGGCGAGTATACGGCTGCCAGCTTTAGCGACTATCGCGATATTATTCGTATCGGAAACGAGATGGGTAAGCAAATGTACCCCACCTTTAAGCATTTGGCCGACTCGCTAAATGCGATAGAGCCCATCCCCTACGATCCGTACAGCAGGATGAAAGGAAAAGCTTCCGTTACCATAGACAGCATCGAGGTTGCTGGGCTAAGCGGCATCAAGAAGAAGCAGCTAATCCACAACATGGACCTAGACATTAACAGGGCATACTCTGCTCGCAAGCTCTCCGAGTCGCTAAAGCGAGCCTACTCCACCCTAAACTACAAGTACCTGTACTACGAGCTCTACCCTACCGACAAGCTTAACCACGCAAAAATAAGGCTGATAACCGAAGAGGATTACCACAGCTGGGTTAAGCTAGGCCTGTTTTACAACAACTTTCTGGGAGCAGGCATTTCGCTAAACTACACGCTCCGAAACTTTAGAAAAACGAATAGCCGCTCGATGGTAAAGTTGGCCATTGGCGACAACTTTGACGGAATTGTGCAAACCAAGTTCTTTTATGGAGATAACTCAAAGCATCAGCTAAAAGGGGAGCTTAGGGTAACCGACTTAAAGATTCCCATTTACGAGGGATCAAACCGCCTATTTGTTTACAACGCCACCTTTTCGACGTTGGAGGCTTCGTACATGAAATACGTAAACAAGTACACCGGTATTGGAACAGGACTGAGCTACAACCTAAAAACCTACTCGCCAGACATTGCTGCAACCATTCGTATAAAAGGGCACGAGTCGCAGCTTTACTTCTTTGTAAACCAGCTAACCAACTCCATCGACCGCCGATTTTTCACAACAAGAGGTGCCATTTCGAACTTCGAAGGAGGTATTGCTTTTGCCAGAAACACCTTTAATAAGGCAACGGGGTTAGGAGTTGACACATTATCCAAGCTGCTTAGCAGTAAGCCCTACTTTAAGCTACGATATCTTCTAACGGGATACATCCCCGTATCGACCAAAACATCGCTGGTGGGTAGCTTTAATGTTGGCGCCCTGATAAACCATAGCGGAGTATACCTCAACGAGTTTTTCTTTGGGGGCGAGCAACCGCTATTTAAGCAGCAAATTCAGTTTGTGGGACTAAAGGATGCCCAAATAATTACAGATTCCTACGTAGCCGGATTGTTTGGCATACAAACCAACCTCCTCTCCAACCTGTACACCCAAGCGCGCATCAACTACGGCTACTACAACTTTATTAATGGAAATAGCTCCATCTCCAACGCAAACCGAAAAAAGCAAATACTAGGACTTGGAGTTACCGCAGGCTACTACGTTTCGAAATGGCCAGTGCAGCTTTCGGTTTCCTACTCTCCTCAAATAGGGAAAGTGTACACCGCCTTCTCTATTGGATATGCGTTCTACTAGAACATAGCATTGCGCACCCAACGTTTTGGCATAGCAGCTGCTTTACTATACCAAAACGTTTTGCCATGATAGGAAAGCACTATTTTAAAATTGTAGCGATCGCAGCACTTGTAACCTCATCGACAGCAGCTTTTGCCGATAGGCATGATGACGACAGAGAAGATCGCGGAAGAAAACATGGGAAGCATAGACCACACTATGAGGAATATCGCCACGGAAAGCATCACCACAAGCACAGAGAGGTGGTGTACTATAGGCCCAAATGGCATCCCGAATGCCGTATGGAGAGGCGTTGGGTGTACTTCCCAAAATACAACATGTATTGGGACAACTACAACGACCGTTACGCCTACTGCGATAGAGGCAGATGGGTGGTAACCCGTAGGGTTCCGCAGGTGGTTGTTAATGTAAATTTAGCCCGCGAACGCTACTACGAGCTCGAGGAGGAGTACGACGAAAGGGATAACGTCTTCTCGTTGAACATTCAGAACAGAATATCGCTAAGATTTTAAAGTAAACGGCATAAAACTAAGGAAGCCCGCATTAAATGCGGGCTTCCTCATTCTATGTAAACAAAGGCTACAGCTCCATTTTATCAATTTCGATATCCAGCTGCCTTTCGATAGAGTGCAGCTTATACATCTCGTTGCTGCCTATAAACGAAACGGAAAGCCCCTTACGCCCTGCGCGAGCGGTTCGGCCGCTACGGTGGGTGTATTGGGTTACCTGTTCGGGCAGATCGTAGTGTACAACGTAGGCTAGGCTATCCACATCGATGCCCCGAGCCGCCACATCGGTGGCTACTAGGATTTGAACTCTTTTCTTTTTGAAGGCACGCAAAGCCTTCTCGCGCTCCTTTTGCATTAAATCGCCGTGAATAGTATCGGCAGACAAGCCCAGCTCAACGAGCTTTTCAGCAAGGCGCTGCACGTCCTGCCTAGTTCGGCAGAATATCACCCCGCGATTCTCGCCCTGCCCATCTAAAAAGCGGCGTAGCATGGTAAGCTTCTCGCCCAACGTGGTAAGAATGTAGCGGTGCGAAATATCCCGATTAATTACATCCTCCTGCGAAGCGGTAATGCGGTACGCATCGCTGCCCATGTGCTGCTCGATGATCCGCTCAATTCCCTTCGGGATGGTGGCCGAGAAGAGCCACGTTGCCCGATCGGAGGGCAGCTGGTTAAGAATGGCGTCCAGCTCATCCTTAAATCCCATGCTTAGCATCTCGTCGGCTTCGTCGAGGATGGTGGTGCGTACCTGCGAAAGGTCTACAGCCCTACGGTCGATAAGATCGAGCAGCCGCCCAGGTGTTGCAACCAGTATTTGGGTAGGTCGCTCTAGCGCGGCAATCTGCAAATCGATCTTTGCGCCACCATAAACGGCTTCGGTAAAGACCTTTTTATCTAAATACTTGGTAAAACGGAATAACCCTTTGGCTATTTGCTGACAAAGCTCGCGGGTTGGCGCTAAAATTAGCCCCTGAATCTTGCTGCTGCTGCCATCAATTTTCTCTAACAAGGGGAGTCCGAAGGCGGCTGTTTTGCCAGTTCCAGTCTGCGCCTGCCCAACAAAGTCGGTTCCTTTATCTAGCAAGAACGGAATTGCCTTAATCTGAATATCTGTAGGTGTACTAATTCCTAAATCGGTGAGAGCCCTTACGTACGGTTCTCCAATGCCTAGTTCAGCAAAATTTCTCAACGTGCTCAATTTAAATGAGGCGCAAAGATAGCGTAATTATTCGACTCTCTATTGGGACTGGTTTGAGCGGCTAAGGATTTTACCTCCCCCATTCTATCGTGTTTTGATGAAAGATTTAGCAAGAGACATTGAGGGAAAAAGCATTTTATAAATTTGCTTTGAGAGGCGAAATCGGCTTCACTACCATCTTTTGGTAAGCGTGGTTTGGGTAGAGATGCGCTGTATGCGCCTGATGAAGATAACACCGCACCTTTAACTGCAAAATTATTTGGGGCAGCGGCGATTGGCGAGAGCGGTTAGGATCTTAATAGCTGAAATGGCCTACACCTGATGGCTGCCTATAAAGAGAAAATTCCCTTTTGGTAACACTGATATCGAATAAATTTCAGGATACGACCCTTAGAAGGACTGCGACATCGAAGAAATTTTAGGGTATATACCATAAAAAAACTGGGATATCGAAGAAATTTTATGGTACAACCCTTAAAGGAACACCGATATCGAAGAAATTTCAGGGTAAATCCCCTAAAAAAACAGCGACATCGAAGAAATTTTATGGTATATCCCGTAAAAAAACTGGGACATCGAAGAAAATTCAGGGTATATACCATAATAAAACTAGGATATCGAAGAAATTTTATGGTACAACTCTTTGAAAAACACCAATATTAAAGCATTTTTCAATATTAAATCACCCCAAGGCAACAAAATCGGAGCAGATTTCAGCATTAAAATCTATCCTCAAGCATAAACAGATAGAACAGCACTCCCCGCTCCCTCAAAAAGCAGCCATTTTCGATCTGACGTGTAGAAATAATTGCTGCGGTAAATACTCAATGCCTAAATTATTGCTAAATTTGTTTGATATATTCGCCTAAATATATGATTAGCACCATCGAAAAAGCAACCATTTACTACTTTTCGGGAACAGGAAATGCGCGCCGGGTATCGGAGTGGTTTGCCGAAAGAGCAACGGGCAGCGGCATTGAAGCAACACCCATAAGTATCGATAAGATTGACAGAAGAGACGCTGCTCCTCCCTTGGAGAACGAGCTCGTAGGCTTTATTGGTCCCACCCATGGATTTAACTATCCACCTATACTTATGAATTTTGTGTTACACTTTCCAAGGGCCAAAGGTGCCAACAGCACCGCCTTTGTTGCCAATACACGTGGAGGGGTAAAAATGGGAAAGCTATTTATGCCAGGGCTTAGTGGTATTGCGCTGCTTATGGCTGCTATCACGCTACGGATAAAAGGCTATAAGGTGGTCGGGATGCGCTCCATCGATCTCCCATCTAACTGGGTCTCGCTGCATCCTGCGCTATCGGAGAAAGTTGTAGCGTCGATATTTGAGCACTGCAGGCCCATCGTAGAAAAATTTGCAGATAGGCTTTTATCGGGCAAAACCGATTTTAGGGCGCTACGCGATATGCCCGCCGATCTGCTGATTTCACCCATCAGCGTGCTATACTATATTCTGGGCCGATTTATCTTGGCCAAAACTTTTTATGCCGACTCGCAGTGCAACGAGTGCGGTATCTGTGTGGAGAAGTGCCCCATCAAAGCAATCAAGATGGTGAACCATAAACCTTTTTGGACGTACCGCTGCGAGAGCTGCATGCGCTGCATGAATAGCTGCCCCAAAAAGGCCATAGAAACAGGTCATGGCTACCTTTTTGCGCTCATTTTTGTGACCTATGCAACGGTTATAGCATGGATGTGGAGCGAGCTCGCTGCGCTGGTTAGCGTAGACAAAGAAAATATATGGGTGCAGCTAGTAGGATTCATTGTCGAAAGCGCCATTGTTTTTGTGGTGCTAGCCTTAGGATACCGTGCGCTGCACTACCTAAAACGGCTTCCCCTGCTTCGGCAGCTCGTAGAGTATACATCGTTTACCAAATGGCGCTTTTGGGGACGATATCGGGGACTAAAGCAGCAGCAACCAAAAAGAAAGGCGGATTAAAAATCCGCCTTTAAGTATTCTGCTATTTATCTGAAATTAATCCACGTCGCTTTATGCCACAAAGCCTCAAGCGGACCTTGCTTGTGAGACTTTAGCCACCAGCGGCAGAATAACATTTGAAGGGCAATTAGCGCTATTGCAATACACAGGCTCATGGTCGCACCGGTGTACTTGTAAAGCGAGAGTCCATACCCATAATATATAAATGTACCAAGAATAGACTGTAATACGTAGTTAGTTAAGGTCATCCTTCCTATAAAAGAAAGCCCCTTAGCCATTCGCTGAAACGCGCTAAGAAGATAGTAGCCGCAAATAAACGTAGAGGCAAGCACTACCATAAATAGAAAGTTGCTATACGAAGTTAAAATCGGTTCTAGAATTCCCTTTAGCGATGGTCGGCTTAAAGAGTCGATTACTAACGGCTTGGTAAAAAACAGCAAGCAGAAAGCTGCGATGGAAATGCCCAAGGCATACTTCCAGAACTTTATGCTAGACTCCGAGTAAACAAAAAGGCTACGACGCCCGATGAGCATTCCGAGCATAAACAATCCGGCAGTTTGGTAAACACGTCCAACCACCCACGACCAGCTAACCACCGCCATTTTACCAACGGTAAAGTTGCTTTTTACAACATCGAGGAAGGAGCCGTTACTTAAATTCTCTGCCGCCAAACCAAAATACTTGTCGCACGCATTAGGTCCCAACTCGTAAGCAGGGTGCTGCAGCGCATAAACATAGTGGCCCCACGATTGAGGCTGAAGCAGCAAGATTACCGCAATGACGAAAACCCAAGAATCTTTAAGACGCGCTACCGGAATTAGCACCAGCCCAATAACGGCATAGATTGCCAAGATATCTCCCTGAAAAAAGATGGAGTTTACTGCACCGAAGCCTAAAAGTAGCAGCAGGCGCCAGGCGAACCGACCTCTAAAGTCTTTCCCTTTTTTGGCCTGATTGCTGGATTGGATGTGAAACGTAAACCCAAAAAGAAGCGCAAAGATGGCGTACGACTTTCCGGCAAAAACAAAAAACAGCGTACTCCACACGGCTCCGTCTAACGTTTTTAGCCAATCGGGCAGCCACTCTGGAAAGAAGTACAGATCGAAATGCTCTAGGTTGTGCAGCAGCAGTATTGCCATAATTACAAGCCCGCGCAGGGCATCGACCACCTCTACGCGCGGTTTGGCTAATGATGTTTCCATTGTGTTAGGTATAAGAGGTTGAAATTTGTATTCTCGTATAGCTACTGATTAAAAAGGTCAAAACAGCCAAGTATTCCCATAGCCCATCCCTTTACTTAGAAGCAAGCCACCTCTTCAGTTCTGGCAAAACGGTTTCGGCTTCACGCTCTGCCGCATAGTAGGCACGCTCCAACGCCTCCGGGTTATTCTCTATCCTAGAAACGCTAATGGGCAAGCTAGGACGGATTATGAAGACCTTTCCCTCCTGCTCCAGCCGCTCTAGCTCCTCCAATGTTCTATTGTAAACCTTCCAACGATTTACCATCGCCTCAACCATCTTAGGGTACTTACGGTAGAATGTTTTTAGCAGCAGCTTCCCTTTTATGGGCTTTTTTTGGTAGCCTTTCTCGCGGGTTAGTATCACCACGGCTCTATCTACCCCGTCGCGGAAGGCCTGCATCACCGGAATGGAGTCGGCAATCCCCCCATCCATGTAAAGTTGTCCTCTAAATTCACAAACCTTCGATAGGAAAGGCAGCGAGGAGGTAGCTGCGAGCAAATCTCTAAAGACCTTAGGGTCGTTGCCATTTAGGTCTACGTACTCCGCATTACCGGTATGGCAGTTTGTTATTACAACCTTCATGCGGGTTTTAGAGCGAGCGAAACTCTCGTAATCAAACGGAATAATTTGGGTAGGAATGTAGTGGTACACAAAATCCCAGTCGAAGAAGTTGCCCTTCTTAATTAAATTCTGTACGCTGCAGTAGCGCTTATCGGCAACATAAGGATTAACCGCTAGGTTACGCTGGTACTGCCTTGCAACATACGACACACCGTATGCAGCACCCGCAGAAACACCAATGGCATAGTTAAAAAATAGATCTTCCCTATGAAAAACATCGAGCATTGCAGCAGTATAAATCCCTCTGAAACCACCACCTTCTAGTACCAAACCAACATTATCCATCTGTATTTGCCCTATTTTGGAATCCAAATATAGCACATTAGCCTACCTCTAGGTGCTGTTTATGCTCCAAAACAGCATTCATGCATTTCACTTTTAGTATTAAACTTGTATTAGAATTGCGTGGATTTGGCAAACTCGTCCATAATTCTAGAAGAATTAGGCGATTAATGCTAATTTCGCAACCGAACAATTTTATGCACAAATACGTTCCTCTGGCTTTCGCATCGTATAAAAAGATTTCCATTCAGAGGAATTCTATCGTCCAATACAAAACAAATTAGGTTCAAATGAAAAAAGGATGGCTTAACAAGGGAGTTTTAGAAAATGAATACATCGTACTCCTTTATCAATTTGTGGTACTACTCTTTTTGTATGCCATTTGTAGGCTACTTTTCTACTGGTTTAATCTAGCGCTATTCCCCAATATTAGCACGGGCGAGCTACTTACCATAATGCGTGGAGGTGTAAAATTTGATACGGCAGGCTTGCTTTACCTTAACGCGGCCTACATGCTGCTCTACATTTTCCCTCATCCTTGGAAGTTTAGGGTTGGCTACCAAAAATTTCTTCGCTGGTGGTTTATCATCATTAACTCTATAGGATTAGCACTAAATGCTATAGACTTTAAGTACTATCCGTTTATACTTAAGCGAACAACGCTTGGCGTTTACGACATCCTCAAAAACGAACAAAACATGGGCTCGTTAGCATTCCAGTTTATTATAGACTACTGGTATGTTTACCTTATCTGGGGTGCGCTTGTGTTTGCGTTGGTATACCTTACAAAGCTGCTCAAGCCAAGACCTACGCCCATAAAAAAATGGTACTACGCCTACCCTTTCGGGATTGCAATGCTACTTCTATTTAGCGCGTTCTCCGTTGCAGGTATTAGAGGAGACTTTAAGCATAGCACCCGCCCAATTACGATAAGCAACGCTGGCGAGTATGTAAAATCGGCCGAGCAGGTTGCCATTGTGGTAAACACCCCATTTAGCGTAATACGTACGGCTGGAAATAAGTCCTTTACCCATATGAACTTTTACAAGTCGGAAGACGAGCTGGCTAAAGAGTTCTCCCCAATTCAGACTATTCAAACAACCGCGCCATTCCAAAAGAAAAACGTAATGGTGATAATACTGGAAAGCTTTGCTCGCGAGCATTTCGGTGTATTTAATAAGAATTTGGATGGCGGAAAGTATAAAGGATATACCCCATTTCTAGATTCGTTAGCCAAGCAAAGTTTGGTATTTCCAAACGCCTATGCCAATGGCCGCAAATCTATTGATGCAATGCCATCTGTACTTGCATCGCTTCCAGCGCTAGTTTTACCCTACGTTGTATCCGACTATTCAACCAACAAGGTTAACTCACTAGCAACCATACTAGATCAAGAAGGATACGAAACATCCTTCTTTCATGGCGCTCCCAACGGCTCTATGGGATTTTTGGCGTTTAGTAAGCTGGCTGGATTTCAAAAGTATTTTGGAAAAACAGAATTCAACAACGATAAGGAGTTCGACGGGATGTGGGGCATCTGGGATGAACCCTTCTTTCAATACTGGGGCAAAGAGGTCGGAAAGATGAAAAAGCCTTTCTTCAGCGCTATCTTTTCCATATCGTCTCACCATCCATTCAAGGTTCCTCAAAAGTATGAAGGAGTATTCCCTAAAGGTCCGCTACCACTACACCAGTGCATTGGCTATACCGATCATGCGCTTAAGATGTTTTTCAATAGCATAAAAAATGAACCTTGGTTTAAGAATACGCTGTTCGTTATTACTGCCGATCACTGCACAGTTCCTGTTCATAAGGAATTTAAAACAAACATTGGCTCCTTTGCTATTCCGCTAATATTTTACACCCCCGATGGCTCTCTTAAAGGTGTTAACGAGCGCCTTGCCCAGCAAATCGATATAATGCCAACAATACTTAGCCACCTGAATTATAACAAACCATTTGTAACCTTTGGAACCAACCTTTTCAATTCTAAAGACAAATCGTTTGTTCTAAACTACATTGGAGATGCCTACCAATACATGGAGGGTGATATAGCCATCTACTTTGATGGAAAAAAGACTATCGGCGTATACAACTACAAGAAAGATCCAGACCTAAAACAGAACCTACTGGGCAAAATAGACGTAAGCAAGGAGGAAGCAAAAATGAAAGCGGTCCTTCAGCAGTACAACAATAGAATGATAGAAAACAGGCTGGTTGTAAAATAAAAATTTAAAAGGATGGTTTAGGCCATCCTTTTTGTTTTAATATTCTTCGGTTCGAAATGAACTTTAATGCCCCATGATTTTTTCTTTTAGTAGAACTTCATCTTTCATTTCGATAAATAAATGCCATGAGAATATTTTTATTTGCAGCCCTCTTGCTAATATCGATTAGCGCTCAATCACAAGAGTACCGCCGAAGTATCGATATTACCTACGCGTTTGGAAGCACTGCCGTATTTCAAAAAGGCAACCTAATAGGTGCAACTGGCTACGAAGCCAGACATTTCGACACGTATGGTGTAAGCTACACAAGATCCTTAGCAAATACGGTTAGCATCTACACCGGCATAAGCTGGCTAACTGGGAAAATAGAAAATATCGACTTATCGCAGAATCCGAGAATATCGAAGGTAAGCAACACCAGCCTCATTTATATCCCAATAGGGGTTAAATTTACCTTCTTGAAATACTTCTTCGTTAAAGGAAACGCAATACTTGCTTTTGACACGAGCAAAAACAGCCCTCTTTCAAACCAAACTGGGATCGGAGGAGGAATGGCCGTCGGAGCGCAATACATGGTAAACAGCAGGCTTGGGATACATTTCTGCCCATATTTTAATCAGCACGGAATAATCCTCTTTAATAGAGGAGCTCAGCATGAAAGGCTAATGGAGAATGGATTTCAATTCGGGATTAACTATCGGTTCTAATATCTTCCTCATAAAACAACCCCCAAAAGCATTGTAATTCTTTTGGGGGTTGATTATATCCGTATCTTAGTTTACGGCATTTTCGTACTTGTAGACATTTATTAAATGCCCCTCTGGATCTGCTGCAGCAAATGCAAATCCCCAACCCATTTGCTGCTCCTCGCAAATTACTCGCCCCTCGCTGTTTTTAATTTTAAGAAATAAATCATCAACATCCTCCACCTCAAAACCTAGCTCAACGCCTTCCTTTTCATTTTTTGATACGGACTCTTCTGCATCTTGAATGCTCAAAGTACAACCTTTGCAGTCTAGCATGTACATTTTGGGTGGATGAGATAAGTACTCTAACTCCTGAATCCCGATAACATCTACATAAAAATCTCGAAGCTTTCGTGGCGATTTTGCCCTTAAAATGATGTTGTCCAATTTTGCTTTCATAAGGCCATTTTTTTATACAACAAGCGACCTTAACTTTTTTCCATTTTTTAGAGCATTATTTTATGAACATTTTTATAGGTATAAAACAAAAAGGCTACAGATGTACTGCAGCCTTTTATTCTTTGACGATATGATTTTAGATATTCGTCCAAAAAAGGTGGGTTTTGGAGCGAGCTTAAGCAAAAAGTTTGAAATTAGCGAACCAAGAAGCGAACCAATACTACTCCATATGTATAAATTATTTGATAAATATACAGTAAAAAGAAAAGGCTACAGGTATACTGTAGCCTTTGATTCTTTGCACATTATCAACTAAAACGCTGATAATGTTTAATTAGGTGGTGATCTGGCTTGGATTCGAACCAAGGACCCACAGCTTAGAAGGCTGTTGCTCTATCCAACTGAGCTACCAGACCAGTCCTCATTTGACGGCTGCAAAGGTAGATGTTTTTCCACATAATGCAATAGCCCGACTATAAAAAATCGTTATTAGCCCATCTTTCGTTCAACAAATAGATGCTGGAGGTAGAATAAATGGCAATTTTTCAAGATGAAAGGATAACAATCCCCCTCATAATGCTATTTTTGCGATAGAATTAAATCAACGCAAATTGATAAATTACTTACTTAAGAGAATTGGATACAGCCTTCTGATCATTCTTGGGGTGGTTACTCTAATATTCATGCTCTTTAATGCGCTTCCTGGCGATCCTGCTCGTATGATGATGGGCCAACGATCGGATGAGAAGTCGCTACAAATCATCCGTAAAGATTTGGGATTAGACAAACCTATCGGCGTTCAGTACCTAAGCTACATAAACGATCTATCTCCAATTTCGTTACACTCGTCCGACAGCACCTCCTTTTTTTACTTAGATAAGGAAAAGTATGGGAACTTTAAATCAGCCCAGCTGGGAAGTAAAATCATTGCATTTAAGGCTCCCTATCTAAGACGATCATACCTTACTCAAAAGCCTGTTGGCGAAATTATTTCAGAAACACTCCCAAACTCGTTCATACTTGCACTTCTTTCAATGGTCTTAGCCTCCATTTTAGGAATTGGAATTGGAATTTTGGTGGCATTAAAAAAAGGGACATGGCTCGACAAGGCAACCTTAGCCCTATGCTCAACAGGGATGGCTGTTCCTTCCTTTTTTGCAGCCGTTATTATAGGCTGGCTATTCGCGTACGTTTTGGGCGATTTTACAGGCCTTAATTTAACCGGCAACCTCTATGAGGTGGATCCGTACGGAAATGGAATCAACCTCATGCTCCAAAATATGGTGCTGCCTGTAATTACGCTAGCCGTACGTCCGCTCTCGGTAGTAGTACAGCTAACTAGAAACTCGCTCCTAGAAGTTTTTAGTCAGGATTACATTAGGACTGCAAAAGCGAAAGGATTGTCTACACGCAAGGTGGTTATGAGGCATGCCCTTAAAAATTCGTTGAATCCAGTTGTTGGGGCCATTTCGGGATGGTTTGCATCAATGATGGCTGGCGTTGTATTTGTAGAGTATATTTTTGGGTGGAAAGGATTGGGTTTTACAATGGTTCAAGCCCTATCCGGATACGATTTACCCATCGTTATGGGGTGTGTCGTTACCTTTTCTATTATATTTGTGGTCGTTAATCTTTTAACCGACATCACATACGGCTTGCTAGATCCGCGAGTTCGACTAAACGGATAGTAAATCACAGAGACAACTATAATAATCATACCATGAGAAGAAAAATTGTTGCTGGAAACTGGAAAATGAACACCACACCAGCAGAAGGAAAAGCGCTTATTGGCGAACTTCTTTCTAAAATTGCTGATGTACCAGCAGGAGTTGAAGTTATCGTTTCGACCCCTTTCACCCATCTTGTACCTGCCGCTGAGCAGCTGTCAGGTAGCCGTATAGCCCTCTCGGCTCAAAATTGTGCAAATAAAGAAAGCGGAGCTTACACCGGTGAGATTTCAGCCAAAATGGTTGCAGCAACAGGTGCTCAGTACGTAATTCTTGGCCACTCCGAAAGAAGAGAGTACTACGGAGAAACTGACGCCATTCTTTTAGAAAAAACAAAGCTTGCGTTAGAAAATGGACTTGCACCCATCTTCTGCATCGGAGAAAAGCTGGAAGAACGCGAATCGAACATCCATTTTGATGTTGTAAAGACACAGATTGAGGCGGTTGTTTGCCAACTTTCATCTGAAGAGTTAAGCAAGGTCGTACTTGCCTACGAACCCGTTTGGGCGATTGGAACAGGAAAAACAGCAACTAGCGAGCAAGCGCAAGAAATGCATGCGTACATCCGTAGCGTACTAGCGGTTAAGTTTGGAAAGCAGGCAGAAGAAGTTGCCATCCTTTACGGAGGTAGCGCAAAGCCAGGAAACGCCCCAGAGCTGTTCTCTCAGCCAGATGTTGATGGTGGCCTTATCGGAGGAGCATCTCTTGTTGCCGACGACTTTATTGCTATCGCAAAATCATTTTAAGACATAGTAAAGAGCAAAGAGGACTTACCTCATTTGCTCAATAAAAAAAGCCTGAGTCTAATATTAGACTCAGGCTTTTTTTGATGCTCCAACAGAGAAACATCACCTTAAAACAATACAATATTCACCCTATAAACTAATACAGGGAAGTCCTATAAACAAAAAATAGGCACGGAATAAATCCGTGCCTAACTTATTTTACAGAAAGACTATTACAATTTAGGACCTTCTCCAAAATTTGGAGCTCCTTTATCCTGCCAAACTCTTTCAGTATTCAATAGATTTGGTTTCTCATTAACACTAAAACTAAATCCTTGTCGTTTAGCAGCCTCCTTTTTAATATTATACATTAGATCCGTTGGACTTGGACTAACAATATCAAAACGACGAGGAATAAAATCATTCCCCTTAGGAGAAATATCTGCCCATGCTAGAATTGCACTATTTTTTCTAGGAACACCAGAACGTCTAACAGCAACAAATTGATCATCTGGTTGATACATAAAATGCAAATACTGTTGTATGTATACTTTTTCAAGTTTTTCTGCAACAGTACCAGATAACTGATAATCCGAATTTGCCATTAGAGCCTCAACTTCGCCGCTTTTCAAACCTATAAGTTCCTCTTTACTATCGTACTTAGTAAAATAATAAGGGATTTTATTCAATTTTGCAATATTATCATAAGCTTTAATAGACATTTCAACACCCTTGTTATAGTAAGATTCTGCTGATCCAGGAAGATTTGCTCCTTGTAACTTCAACTCTGCTAGATATAAATTAACTTCCGCTGTCGAGAAAAATAATCCATACCAAGGCATTGGCTCTTTATCTTGAACAACAGAAGCTCCAGGTATATCAGGAAATGTATAAACGACACGACCTCGAACTAACTCTTCCTGGAATGTTGCGTATGGACGATAAGTCTTTTCCGCCTTATTTAAGGTAATTTTCCATCTATTTACATCAAAATAGTCTCCATACTCAGGCTTATTATAAGCATTATAATCAGTTGGTAAACCATAATAACGAACCCATGGTTCTCCAGCACCCTTCCAAGCAACAAATGTTTTCTTTCCGCTTGCATCTGTAGTATACTCTACATTGCTCTCAATGTAAGAAGGAAGGGGTTTCCCTGCATCAAAAAAGCCTTGGACAACTTTTGAGTTAAAGTCATTCTTACTATAGAAAAATCTAACTCGAGGATCCTTGTTTTTAAGTAGCATATCAACAACTGGTTTTGATGCTGCGCCTGATGACACAGAATTGCCAAAGTGATATGGAGAATCCCCATCCTCACCATCTTGTGCAGTTGCTCTATTGTAAATAAAGTCATCAGTTAAACCATCAAGGACGCCAGCACTACTATTTACAACCTCCTCAGCTATTTTTAAAGCCTTCGCTTTATCAATACTTAAGTAACGTACAGCAATCTTAAGTTTTAAAGAGTTTGTAAACTTAGCCCATTTTGCTAAATCTCCTTGATAAACAAAATCTTGCTTACCCAAAGACACCTGGTCTTTAGCCTTAAAACCTTCTAACGCCTTATTTAATTCGCTTAACCACAATTCATATAATGATTCCATCGAATCATATTTTGGCGTAAGCAGCATTGGTTTTGTATACTTTGCCATGCAAGCTTCCGTGTAAGGAATATCTCCATACATATCAGAGTCAAACATTCCAAGGTAAACCATTAAAGGGTAGAACATACTCTTTATGCTCTCATATTTCTGCGCTTCTTTTGCATCCATTTGAGACATAAGGTTAGCAACCTCGCGATAATAAATCATCAACTTATAGGTTTGACTTCCTTGATCGCCGGTTTCCCCTTGTATATTAAAGTTATCAGCAAATCCCCCTGTAGGAGTAAAAGCTTGGCTCCACTGGTGCATATACTTTCCATTATAGAACCAATACTGATAACCCGAAGGCTCAAAACTTTGCAACCCCTTCGTAAACAAAAAAGGAATGTTACCTTTTGATATGGTCGCAGGATCTTGGTTAAGATCAGAAAAATCATCCTTACAACCTGTCAAAAAAGTTCCAACTATGGCTGCACCTGCTATTATTAATTTAAATCTCATTTCTATCTAAGTTTTGAAAGTAAACTAGAAACCTACATTTATCGTAAACATATAGTTCGCGGTATATGGGCTAAAACTACGAACCCTAAACTGAGAAGATCTAGTACCACGAACAGATTCTGGATTCTCATTATTTGGCATTGTGTTATACAAGTAGCCAAGGTTACGAGCAGAAAATGCTAGGCTTAAATTTTTTGCGCCAATCTTTGAAAAGATACTTGCTGGCATATTGTAATTCAGAGTGATATCTCGAAGCGCAATGTAACTTAACTTTTTGAACCAGTTGTCATTGATTGTTCCAGAAGACCAAGCATTAGTCCAATAATGATATGCAGAAGCATGTACTGGATCTACAAATCCCTTCTCATAAGCCTCCTTGTAAGTCATTCCACCTATATTCTTAGAAGTACCATCAGGCATTTTAATCACCTGACCAGCATCAAAAACTCCATCAGGAATCATACCATCACTATAAGTCTTTCCATCCCAAATACTCTTAAAAGTGATTCCTCCATGAGAAGGATCTCTCCATTTCAAAGAACTTTCAGAAATACCATAAGCTGTTGCATAACGAGATCCAAATGATGCAATGTATCCTCCAAAACGAGCATCTAAAGAAACTCTTACACTTAAGTCTTTCCAACGTAGACCTGTAGACATAGATCCTAAAAAGTCTGGTGTAATTTTGCCTACTTCTTCAACTTTACCGCTTCTTGCCGGATATGCAACACGAAAATCATCTCTCCATACAAAAACATTACGCCCTTGTGCATCTTTTTTGGGAAGAATATCTGACATCAACACTCCATATGAGCCTCCAACTTTAGCAACAGAACCTACTCTATAGTTACCATAATTGGTAGAACCATCCAATGTGATAAAATCAGCAACACTCTCATGAAGAGATATTATCTTACTCTCATTACGAGTATATGTAAAATCAAGACTCCACTCCCAATCTTTACTCTTAAAAGGGATTGTATTTAATGCGATTTCAACACCAGAGTTTTGGATATTCCCAGCATTAATGAACATTTTATCAACCCCTGAAACAGAAGGTACGTCAACCTGCATAATTTGATTCTTTGTATTCTCCTTATAGTAGGTTGCATCCAAGTTAATGCGACTCCCTAAAAAGCGCCAATCGGCTCCAACTTCCCAAGCATTCTTCCGCTCTGGTTTAATTGATGGATCATAAGCCATATTAGGAAGTTTCAATCCATAAACGAAACCATCTCCAATAGACCACTTGTTCATTTCATAGCCAGAGTTAATAACATAAGGGTCTGTATCGTTTCCAACTTGAGCCCATGATGCTCTAAATTTTCCAAAAGAGATCCAATCAGGCAACTTAAATGTCTCACTAACAAGCCATGACCCATTCACAGATGGATAAAAATAAGAATAATTACCAGAGCCATTAGCATACACTAATGCAGACGACCAGTCATTACGCCCTGTTACATCCATAAAAATTTGATTCTTCCAACTAGCGCTAGCTTGGAATGCGACAGACATCATTCGCTTTGTACCTTCTATCTTTCCTGTTGAAGAAATCGCATTTTTACTGTTTTTTAGGAAATACTGACCAGGTACAATTAGGCCTCCATTAGTACTAGCGTCCATAGACTGAGTAAACGTATTAAAATACTCACCTCTTAAGAATCCTCCAAAAGTCCAATCTCCCAAAGTCTTATTGAATATGAACGATGCATTAAGATTAGTTTGCTCTTTAGTACTTTCTGATAAAGAGTAAGAACCTCCTTCATTAGCATATCCTTGTCCTAATATTTTACTTTCACCCCTAACATAGTAATAATTAAAACTACCTTCTGTTTTAAATTTCACCCAACTTAAAAGATCAACATCCAAAGATAAAGTAGGTCTAACATTTGTTTCTTTTTGCTGTGCTGAATTTTCATAAATAGAAAACCACAAATCAGCACCTGGATTATACCCATTCGCATCACCATAGTCCGAATTTGCAACTCCACCATGAACACCTTTGTAATTGTTCATATAACGCTTGGTATCATATGAACGCCCCAAAACACCTTGAGAAAAATAATCACCAAGATTTGGCTGAGGGTTTTTGGGGAGAGAATTAGCAAATGAAAGAGATGCATCTAATCTAACTTTATCGGAAATTTTTTGAGATGCTTTCGTTAAAAAAGCGAATCGTTCGAACGAATTTCGAGGAAGAGTACCTGTCGCCTTTTTATACGATAAAGATGAATAGAATGTAGTTCTATCGTTACCTCCTGTTATTGCCAAATTTGTATTTGAATTGTAACCTAACTGATATGCATCAGTGTAATTATCCTTTACAGCAGCATAACGGCGCATAACGCCATCATAGTCTTCCACCAACTTATTGCTATAAATATCATAACTTGGCCCAAAATGACGATTCGTAGTAACGGCTCTCAAAGAGGCATCCCCTTTAGCATTCAGATAAAACTGGTTGGCATTATCATATTTAAAATATCCGCCTGCAGGGTTAGGTAATCCATATCCTACATTACCAAAATAATTTCCAGAACCATATTCATTTTGCATATCTGGAGCAGCAAACACGTGGTCAATACCAAATGTCTGCGTTAAAGAGATACCTAAGCCCTTTCTTGCCTTTCCGCTTTTAGTTGTAATAACAACAGCACCAAAAAGACCTCTAGAGCCATAAAGAGCCGTTGCAGCAGCTCCTTTAAGAACTGATACAGATTCAAAATCGTCAGGATTTAGGTTCTTCAACTCATTACCAAAATCTTTTGAATCAGAATCCCAGTCCGCATCTCCCGATTTTGACACTCCATTATCCAATATAATACCATCAACTACATAGATCGGCTGGTTATTCCCCTTCAACGTTGAGGCTCCACGAATCTGAATTTTGGTAGATCCAAACATCCCTCCATCTGAACTAGCAATATCAACACCTGCAACTTTCCCTTGTAAAGACGAAACGGGATTAATATTATTTGTTTTCAAATCATCCCCTTTTAATTCCGTAACGGCATATCCAAGAGCCTTGGTCTGACGCTTAATACCCAACGCAGTTACCACAACCTCATCCAACTTTCGAGCATCTGCTTGAAGTTGAACTTCGATAGAAGTTTTTCCTGCAATGGCTACATCTTGCGATGTGTATCCAATAAATGAAAATACAAGGGTCTTTGCCCCTTCTGGTAGTTTAAGGCTAAACTTACCATCGATGTCGGTTACTGTACCAACTCCTGCTTTTTCCTTAACGGTAACGTTAACGCCAGGAAGCGTGCCTCCATTAGCGGCATCCTTCACCACTCCTGTGATGGCTTTCTGCGCGTATATCCCGTTAGAAAAACCTAACAGAATAAACAGCACAGTAAGTCCTACCGCCTGCTTTAAAAGTTTTCCCATAGTGTAATTTTTTTTGATAAATGGTCGTCGCAAAAATATACCTTTTAACTTCCTTTAGCAGGTCTATTTTTTTTATGAGTTCTATAATTAAACGTTTTTAAATGTAAGACATATCTAAATGATGCCTTATACGCAAAATGAACATCCACTTTTGCGCAGAAACAACAATTATACTACTAATAATAAGCAACTTAACAACAATTGTGCAATAATTTGCATTTTAACACTAAATCTGCTTATTGAAAGCAATACTTAATGTTAACAATAAAAACACCTTCATTTTTTAGCTAAAAAAGTAGGGTAAAACGCTAATAAACTACGAACAAAACACAAATATGTTCTACATAAAGGCGATTTTCCGCAAATATTCATCAACAGTAGACCAATCCATTGGCCGAACGAGATTGAAAATAGAAGCAATTCGCCTTCGCCCCTTGTTTTTTCCTTTTCACCTAGCAACTCGCAATAAGCGATGGCACAAAAGAGTCTTACAGAAAAGTTACCTTCAATCCCAAAAACAAAGACTATGGTAAAAACAACCAAATACGCCTTACTTATAGTTCTGACAGCATTAGGAATCTCTGTAATGGCACAAAGAGGTAGCACCCCCGAGCAACGAACACAACGTCAAGTAGAAATGCTGACACAAATGCTTTCGTTATCAGACGCTCAGGCACAGAAAGTGCAGGATATCGTGCTAGATTTTAACATCCAAATTCAAAAAATAAGAGAAAGCCAACCGGAAAGCACACCTTGGACGCCAGACGAAAAACTAATAGAAAAAAGAAACGCATCGCTTAAAGAAGTTCTAACTCCTGAACAGTTTGAAAAATTTAAGCAGTCTCCGATGGCCAAAGGACAAAGAGGTCCAAGAGATAATAAGAGGCAGCAAGCTACAAGGCAAGATTAGCATCTTATCTCTTTATAGTATCAAACTAATTATTTGGAAAGAGCATTAAGCTCTCTTTTAGTTTAATATTTACACAATTGAACATACAAGCATAATGAAACCAATGCTAAAGCAATTTTACCTAGCAATACTTGTCATGCTACCTGTCGTTAGCATAGCACAAACCGCAAAGGTAACTGGTGTTGTTGTTAACACCACCAGCAAGCAATCCCTACCAGGAACTAATGTCATACTTATAAGCCAGCAAGATTCTACAAAGAAGCACCTTGCGGCATCTAATGCCAAAGGGGAATTTGTATTCAACAATATTCCCATGCAGGCCTACCGCCTTGAAGTTTCATTTATTGGTTTCGAGAAATACTCGAAGAACGTTGTAATCAACAAAACGCCCCTATCGCTAGGGACCATTAAACTAACAGAAGAAACAGTACAACTCGCAGGCGCAACTATCGTTAAAACTGCCGTTCGTGCTAGCGTAAAAGGCGACACGACAGCATATAATGCAGAAGCCTTCAAAGTTGCAAAAGATGCTGATGCTGAGAACCTGATCACCAAAATGCCAGGAATAACCTCCAGTAATGGAACGCTTACAGCCCAAGGAGAGGCCGTAAAAAAGGTTCTGGTTGATGGCAAACCCTTTTTTGGCGATGATCCTACAGCTGCTCTAAAAAGTTTACCAGCAGAAGTCATTGATAAGATTCAAGTTTTTGATAAAATGAGCGATCAATCAGAGTTTACAGGGTTTGATGATGGCAATGCCGTAAAAACCATCAACATTGTAACTAAGCAAAATAGAAGAGCAGGTCAATTCGGAAAAGTTTTTGCAGGCTATGGTACCGATAACAAGTATAACGTAGGTGGTAATGTCAACTTATTCAAGGGCGACTCCAGAACCTCCATTTTAGGTATGAGTAATAACGTAAACCAGCAGAACTTCTCATCCGAAGATATTTTAGGAGCCCTAGGCTCTGGTGGTGGACGTGGAGGCATGAGAATGATGGGTGGCCCAGGAGGCGGTTCTGGAGGATTTGGAGGAGGCCCTGGTGGTTTCGGAGGCGGAGCATCAAACTTTACCGTTGGGCAACAAAGTGGAATCTCAAAAACATCCGCTTTGGGCATAAACTTTAGCGACAAATGGGGCGAAAAGGTAAACTTTACCGGAAGCTACTTTTTTAACTACAGCAATACAACCAACGACCAAACAACCAACCGCCAATATTTTGGGGATGCCGATACGGCGCAGCATTACACGCAAACCAACACCTACTCTACAACCAACTACAACAACCGAGTAAACCTCCGCATCGAATACAATATCGACCCCAAAAACTCGCTAATCTTCACTCCTAACCTAACATTTCAGAGCACCAGATCTAGCTCATCCTCTGCTGCACAAACCGAGCAGGGGAACGGCACGTTGCTAAGTAAAACAAACAACAACGTCACCTCGTGGAGCGAAGGTTACAACCTTAGTAACAGCATTCTGTTCCGCCACAAGTTCGATAAGCAAGGCAGAACGTTTTCTCTCGATTTTGGGCTTAACTACAGCAATAAAAATGGTAAAAACGAGCAAGTTGGAAGTAGGCTTTTTGCAAAAAGCGTAAAAGATACCATCAACCAATACTACAATACCGACAATAAAAGTTACGGCATTAACGGAACTGCCATCTACACCGAACCTATAGGCAGCAAAATGCAGCTAATGGTAAACTATAACGCAGGCTATACCAAAAGCGATAACGATAAGAGAACCTACTCCATCAACAAAAAGAACATGCAGGAGATGCTGCTAGACACGCTCCTATCAAACGTATATGAAAACGACTACCTAACTCAACGTCTAGGTGTTGGAATTAGGCTTAAGGGCGATAAAATTAATGGAATGGTAAACGTAATGGGGCAAAGCGCCTCGCTTTTGGGAGATGAGACTTTCCCTGTTTCCTATAAGCTAGACAAAAACTATACGAATTTGCTACCAATGATGATGTTCAACTACAAAATGGACGCATCCAACAGCCTTCGATTGATGTTTGGTTCTCGAACCCAAGCTCCATCAATATCGCAGCTGCAAAGCGTTGTTGACAATAGCGATCCGCTTAACCTATACGTTGGTAATCCCGACTTGAACCAGTCATTTACCAATAACATCAACCTTAGGTATAGCTACACCTCGGCAACTAAGGGAAAAACATTCTTCGTGTTTTTAAGCGCGCAAAATACCGACAGCTATATTACCAACTCCATTACAACAGCCAACCAAGCGACAACTCTTCCTAACGGAACAATCCTCAAAAAGGGTGCAACGCTTACCAAACCTGTGAATTTAAATGGATACTGGAGCGTTAATAGCATGATAACTTACGGTTTTCCATTTGCTCTTATTAAAAGCAACGTAAATATATCAGCAGGAACCACCTTTAGCCGTTTACCTGGTCTTTTAGACAATCAGAAGTACGAAACTAAAAACATTTCGCCCAACGGAAGCGTAGTTATTGGCAGCAACTTTAGCCCCAATTTCGATTTTTCGCTTTCCTACAACGCATCTTACAACTTTATTAAGAACAGCACCAAAACCGCTAAAGATCAAAACTACTGGAGCCAAACCGCAAAAGCAAAGCTGAACTGGATTATCAAGAATCGCTTTACATTTACCCCCGACGCCACCTACCAGAAGTACAACGGTAGCAGTTTTAACGAGGAGAGCGTGCTCGTAAATCTCAATATTGGGGTTAAAATGTTCAAGAATAGGCAAGGCGAGCTAAAGCTGGGTGTATACGACCTGCTCGATCAGAACCAAAGTTTTAACCGATCGGTAAACAGCGTTTACGTAGAAGATAGCTACAACAGCGTGCTTAAACGCTACTTTATGGCAACCTTTGTTTACAACCTCCGAAACTTTAAAATCTAACGGATAACAGAAGAAAAGGAATCGCCTCGATACCTTACGATCTCCCCAATCCCCCCTCAAAGGTTGGTGGAGATCGTTTTTCTCTTTATCCGTAAAGATTAGGCCATTTTACAAAAGTTGGCTACATTCGAGAAATCACTAAGCTTATTTAGCATGACTTTTTCTGAGCATATCATAGAATACTTCCGCTCGCTTCGCTTCGATATCGAGGTACCGAACGGCGTAGAGTCCATGAATCCGTACCTGCTGCCATCTACCATGGATGCGGTAGAAAAGTACTACCATAAATACTACAACGACAACAATCCGCGAACCTTTATTGTCGGCATTAATCCTGGCCGATTTGGCTCTGGCGTTACCGGTATTGCCTTTACCGATACCGTTCGCCTCGAAAAGGATTGCCACATCGAGCACAGCATACAACCTACCACCGAACTGTCGTCGGAGTATATTTATAACGTGGTAAACGCCATGGGAGGCGCTTCCGAGTTCTTTGCACGCTACTACCTTACGGCCCTATCGCCTATCGGCTTTACCAAAGACGGAAAAAACTACAACTACTACGATTCTCCTGCCATGGTAAAGGCTACCTTGCCCTACATGAAAGAGCAATTTGAGCAGCAAATAGGATTTGGAGCCAACAGAAAGGCTGTTTTTAGCCTCGGATCGGGTAAAAACCACCAATATCTTACCCGCATAAACGAAATGCTCGGAAAACCCTTCGAAAGAGTCGAAGCCATCAACCACCCGCGCTTTGTTATGCAGTATAGGCGTAAAACCATGCAGCAGGAGATAGCAACCTTTATAAATACCATCAACAACGATAGGTAGAACATCAAAAAACAACCATGAACAGCCGAACTAAGAAGATAATGGTATTCGTACTAATTGCGGTTATAATTTGCCTGCTGGCAAATATCAACCAGCTAATTGGTCTTCTGATGAATGATTTTCCTCGACCACCTCGCCACCATCACCGTCCGCCCGACGGGCTAATAAAGATGCAGTACCGGCTGACTGGCGAAATCATCCTATCGCTGGTGGTAAGCTTTGGAATAATGATCTTCAACTCGGGGATGCTGATATGGTATAACGCCAAGAAAAAGCTAAACCAGCCGCTGGTTATAACCATCAGTACCGTGGTGGCCTTCCTGCTTTTCTTCCTGCTTTTCCTTGCCTTTATGCCCGACAGACGTCCCTCGCGCATGTACTTCCTTCTTTTATCGAAGGTGATATTTGTGGTGGTAGTCTCCATATCGGCCGGGCAGCTTTACCGCCTAATCTGGCAAAAGCAGCAGGTGGAACTCGAGAATGAGCAGCTAAAAACCGACAATATCGAAAGCCGCTACATGGTGTTAATGGATCAGGTTAACCCGCACTTCCTGTTCAACTCGCTCAACTCGCTGGCGTACCTCATACGCGAAAGCCAGCAGGAAAAAGCGCTTACCTTTATAAACGAGCTCTCCTCCATCTTCCGATACGTGCTCCAAAAAAGAAGCAACGAGCTCGTTACGCTGCACGAGGAGATCCTCTTTACCGAAGCCTACCGTTACCTGCTCGACATACGCTACGAGCACAAGCTCTTTTTCGAAATCAAGATTGCCGAAGAGGATATGCAGCGGAAGCTGCCGTTCCTAAGCTTGCAGCCGCTCATCGAAAATGCCGTGAAGCATAACGCCATCAGCTCCAAGCAGCCGTTGGCCATCTTTATCTACACCCTCGATGGGACGCTGGTGGTAAGCAACCCCATCATCAGCAAAATATCCACCGAAAAGAGCACTGGAATTGGGCTGAGCAACCTCTCGCACCGCTACCAGCTGCTTACCGGCAAAAACATCACCATCGACAACGATGGCAAAACATTTATCGTCAAAATTCCGTTGATTTAGCATGAATGCGCTGATTGTTGAAGACGAAATGGCCGCCCAACGCAACCTATGTTCCGTTTTGGCCAAGGTTGCACCGCAAATAGAGGTGGTAGCAACCACCGAATCGGTAACCGAAACGGTAGAATGGCTGCTGCATAACGCTCAGCCCGACATCATTTTTATGGACATCCACCTTTCCGACGGTCACGCGTTTCACATCTTCGATATCATCGAGGTAAAAGCGCCCGTCATCTTCACCACCGCCTACGATCAGTACGCCTTAGAGGCCTTTAAGCTCAACAGCATCGACTATTTGCTAAAACCAATCAAGCCCAACGAGGTGGAGCACGCGCTTAACAAGCTCCGTCGCCTTTCCAACCAGGAGCTTATCGAAAAGCTACGGAACACCAAGCTCCTTCCGCCCACCCAACAAACCTCCGTGCTCCTCGTTCCGTTTAAGGATAAGATTATTCCCATTACGATGGAGGATGTTGCCTTTTTCTACACCACCAACGAGCGTACCCAGGTGGGCACCACCGATGGCCGGCATTACCCGCTCGATAAATCGCTCGATACCATTATGGGCCAGCTCTCCGAAGCCAACTTCTACCGCGCCAACCGCCAGTTTATCGTGTCTCGACACCAAATTAAGGACATCGACGTGTGGATTGGCAGCCGGCTAGCCCTTAACCTTACGGTTGAAACGCCCGAACGGATCATCATCAGCAAAAATCGCGTGGCCGAATTTAAGGGATGGATAGCGCGCAAGCGATAGCGGCCCCTTTTTTAGCCGCTTTCCGAAGCAAAGCACCATTCGTGCGGCACAAAGCTTCCCACGCTAGCAAAAACGCCAATTATAGCCGTTAGAAATGTATTTACGGTAGGCAGAAATGTATTTCCGATAGGGAGAAAAGGCTATCCGTTGGGGGAAAGCTCCTGTCCAATGGGGGAAAGTGATTATCTGCTGGGGGAAAGTTTCTATCCTGTGGGGGAAAATCATTTTCCAAAGGGGAAAGCCTCCATCTAGCGGGGGAAAACAAGTTTATGAGGGAGAAGAAGTCCATCCTATAAAAATAAGTTATGTTCGAGGAACCTGCATCCCCTGTCAACTCCCAAAAATAAGGGCGCATAGCCGCCATATTTCCGCTTTACCCTCCAATTATTCCCTTTCGCCGCTAAATGGCAATATAACGTCCCCATTCATCGCTTTCTTGCATATTGTTTTAATCAAATCACTCAAAGAAGCATGGTACGTAAGAGTATAAAAATGCTGCTGATGCTGATCTGTCTGGCTAGCGTAGCCAACGCGCAGCATCCGCTGGATTACAAGCTCTCGAGCTGGTATCTGGGCACGTTGGATAAGGTGCTCGATAAGATCTCGGCCGAAGCAAACGTAAAGATCGAGTTCGACAGGGAACGGATGAAGGAGATTTACCTGGATCATCATCCCATAAAGCAGCCGCTAAAGGAATTTTTGGAGGTGGTGGTATGCAAAAACAACAAGCTTAAGTACTACATCTCCGACGCGGGCACCGTTGTAATTATCGACCGCTGGACGGTGCAAAACGAGCAGCGGCTCGACGAAAACGAGAAGTACAAAGGAAAGCCTACCCGGTTCAAGTTTTCCCTAACGGGTAGGATTATCGACGTGGCCTCGGTGGAGCCCCTTCCCTTTGTCAACATCGCCATTCGGGGCACCTCGATGGGAGCAAACACCAATGCCGACGGCTACTTTACCTTTCCGCGCATTCCATCCGACACGGTGGCGCTGCTAATTAGCGCCGTAGGCTACAAGCCCAAGCTGATACACCTCTCTCCGAGCACTCCACTCGAGAATCTGATTGTCAAAATGGAGGTAGATGCGGTAAACTTAAAGGAGGTGGTGGTGAATGGCGATAAAAAGGACGTGCTGCAAACCAACAGCAAGGTGGGAATGATAAAAATGTCGCCCATAAAGCTCTATACGCTGCCTAGCCTTGGCGAAAAGGACATTTTTCGCTCGTTTCAGCTGATGCCAGGCATTAGCGCTGCCAACGAAAACTCGTCGGGGCTGTACGTTCGTGGCGGCACGCCTGATCAATCGCTGGTGGTGTACGATGGATTTACGGTTTATAACGTAGAGCACCTCTTTGGCTTCTTCAGCTCGTTTAACAGCAACGCCATAAAGGATATTCAGCTCTACAAGGGCGGATTTGATACCAAATATGGAGGACGCATATCAAGCGTTGTGGAAATTACAGGAAAGGAGGGAAACAAGAAGGAGTTTGGTGGCTTTGCCGATGTGAGCCTCATGTCGGCCAACGCATTTATCGAATTCCCCATCGGAGAGAAGTTTACCTTTATTGCAGCGGGCCGCCGCAGCTGGGAGAGCCCCCTTTACGACAAAATCTTCAAAAAGTACTCCAACTCGTCAAGCAGCAGCGCCCCAACGGCACCGTCGGGCAAGCGTTTTGGCGGAAATGACATCGCCTCATACTTTTACGACTTCAACACCAAGCTAACCTTCCGCCCCACCGATAAAGACATCGTATGGCTAAGCTTTTACACCGGCAGCGACGATCTTTCGAACGACATCACTTCGGGCTTTAAGGGGATGCGCCCTCCGGGAGGTGCCGGAGGTGGATTTTCCAACTTCAGCATGTCCAACATCGACAAGTCGAACTGGGGAAATCTCGGAGTTTCGCTTAAATGGTCGAGAAAGTGGAGCCAAAATTTCTATGGCAACTTCCTTGTTGGCTACTCCAACTACTTTAGCAATAGGGATAGAAGCAGCAGCGGCTCCTACCTCGATTCATCGGGCACCTCACAGTCTATAAAGCGTGGCGTAATGGAGTACAACCACCTCGATGACTATACCGCTAAGGCCGATTTTGAGCAGAAGCTCAACGATCTTCATACGCTCGAGTACGGAGGCAGCATAACCTACAACAAAATAACGTACAGCTACGCTCAAAGCGATACTGCAAAACTCCTAGATCGGCAAAATAGCGGAATGCTAACCTCGCTCTACCTGCAGGATAAGCTGTCGTTTTTAGATAGCAAGCTGCGGGTTACGCCAGGTCTAAGAGGTAATTTTTACGTCGTTACCAGCAAAATATACCTAGAACCAAGGCTTACCTCGTCGTATCAACTCAACGAGAGGTGGAAGTTAAAGGCATCAGTAGGCCGCTATTACCAGTTTGCCAAGCGGGTTGTGCGCGAAGATATCATGGCCGGCAGCAAAGACTTCTGGACGCTAAGCGATGGGAAAAACCTCCCTATAACCTACTCCGACCAGCTGATTCTTGGTGCCTCTTGGGAAAATCCCATGTACCTCTTCGATGTAGAAGGATACTACAAGAAAGTCAGCAACCTAACAGAGTACTCGCTTCGATTTTCCAAGTCGCTTGCCGTTGGCTCCTTCGAACCCGGAAATGGCGGCCCTAATAGTGGCAGCGTAACCTATCAAGATCAGTTTCTTACCGGAAAAGGGCGCGTACAGGGTATTGATTTTTTACTACAAAAAAAGCAGGGCGATTTTACGGGATGGATTGGCTACACCTTAGGAAGAGTCGTTAACCACATTAACAGTTACGGAAACTACGACTACTATGCCTCTAACGATGTTACCCACGAGTTTAAAGCGGTGGCAACCTACCATTGGCGCAGCTGGGATTTCTCGGGAACCTGGATTTACGCTTCGGGCAAGCCATATACCGCTCCAGAAGGGGGGGTACACCATAACCCTACTCGATGGAACAAAGAAATCCTTCGTTACCGTATCTACCAAAAACGGAATGCGCCTACCCGATTACCATCGTCTCGACTTATCGGCAACGCTAAACTTTAAGCTAGGAGGACGAATACCGTGCACCTTCGGAGCATCCATTTTCAACACCTATAACCGAACGAACGTGTGGTATAAGCAGTTTGATATTGTCGAAAATAGCATCATCGAAACGAACGTAAACTACCTTGGCATTACGCCAAACATCAACTTTTCCATTAAATTTTAGAGAATAGCCCAAAATGAAAAGACAAGCTAATTTTATAAAGAAGGGGATATTCCTTCCCACGCTTCTTTTTATTGTAGGATTTTCGTCGTGCCAAAAGTTAGATCTCCAAACATCGAACCCCGACCGGGTAGTGGTTAAGGGATATCTTTTTGCGGGACACTCCGTTTCAATTAACATAATCAAGCAGCTCATTTACGGCTCTACCGATAGCACCACACATCCTGTCGAAAATATCGATGTAACGATTTCAGATAGTCATGGAGCCATTTTTCCGCTTGTTTATCAAGGAAAAGGTGTTTACACTTCCGAAAAGTTAATTGTAGCAGCTGGCGAAACTTACACGCTAACGTTTACCTACAACGGAAAAGAAATTTCGGCAACAACTACCGTTCCGAGCAAGCCTCAAAACTTTTATGGGACAAGCCTAATCAAAGTTCTGCCCATTGGAAGCGAATCGGGACCACCCTCCCATTCCAAAGCAGAATACAGTTGGAGTAATCCCAATAACGGCTACTTCCTGCTTGTTGTAGAAAACACAGAAGCTAAACCAACACCAATAAACGACACCACCCAATACGAGGCATTTCCTGCGTTTAGACAATCACCCACGCAAGGAAGCACTATATCGTTAATGGGCCGCTCGTTTTACTACTACGGAAATCACAACGTTATTCTATATGCTATAAATAAAGAGTACGTTGATTTATATGAGGATACAGGAAACACATCGCAGAATATAACTAATCCACCTGGTAATATAAAAAATGGTTTCGGGGTATTTACAGCCATCAACTCCGACACCTTGAAGTTAGAGGTAACAAATTAGTACTAAGAGATAAAAAGACAAATAACATATACAAAAAGAGGCTTCCCTTTACAGAAACGCCTCTTTTTTCATTGAAAGCTCTAATACATAAAAAACTCGCTTTGCAGACAACATCACGAGTTGTATTTTGGTGCAGCAAAACCGCTGAATGCTACATAAATATCATTTATAAAGACAGAGAAGTCGACAAATAGAACGCTCTCTATATAAAAAAAAAGCCTCATCAATTGATGAGGCTTTGTGGAGAATAACGGATTCGAACCGTTGACCCCCTGCGTGCAAGGCAGGTGCTCTAGCCAGCTGAGCTAATCCCCCG